>JBEKNG010000300.1:0-7005 GCA_049523075.1 Paraburkholderia sp. | reverse complement strand
CTCGCTCACCTCCTATGTAGGGATCGACGGCATTAACCCCACGCTCAACAACGGCCGCTTCCTGATCAATCTGCGCGACCACGACAAGCGTTCGGACACGGCACAGGAGATCGCGCGGCGCCTGCAGACGGAAGTCGCCAATGTGCCCGGCATCAAGCTCTATATGCAGCCGGAGCAGGATCTGACGCTCGACACCACGGTCTCGCCGAACCAGTACAGCTTCGTGCTGCGTGGACCGAGCCAGCAGGCGTTCCAGAAGTACGTGCCTGAACTGATTGCGCGCCTGCAGAAGATTCCGTCGCTCGCCGATGTGCAAAGCGATATGAATAACGACGGCCTGAGCGTGAATGTCGAAGTCAACCGGCAACTGGCCGCGCGCTTCGGCATCACCCCGGCAACTATCGATAACGCCCTGTACGACGCGCTCGGCCAGCGGATCGTCTCGACCATCTTCGAGCAGTCGGACCAGTACCGCGTGATCCTCGTCGCCAAACCGGAATCGCTGCCGAATGTGGGCTCGCTCGGTGACCTGTACCTGCCGAGCCAGACCAGCAGCAGCGGCCAGGTGCCGTTGTCGGCGATCGCCAAGATCCAGATCGTCAAGTCGCCGCTCGTGATCAGCCATCTGGCACAGTTCCCGTCCGTCACGATCTCGTTCAACCTCGCGAAGGGTGCGTCGTTGAGCAGCGCGGTCAAGGACATCCACGTAGCCGAACAGGCGGTCAACCTGCCGCCGTCGATCACCTCGTCGTTGCAGGGCGCAGCCCAGGCGTTCCAGGATTCGCTCTCGAGCGAGGTGTATCTGCTGATCGCCGCGCTGGTGGCCGTGTATATCGTGCTGGGCGTGCTGTATGAGAGCTTCATCCATCCGGTGACGATTCTCTCCACCCTGCCTTCGGCAGGCATCGGCGCCCTGCTCGCCCTGATGATCGCCGGCAGCGACCTCGACGTGATCGGCATCATCGGGATCGTGCTGCTCATCGGTATCGTCAAGAAGAACGCCATCATGATGGTTGACTTCGCGCTCGATGCCGAGCGCAACCACGGCAAGCCGCCGCGCGAGGCGATTTTCGAGGCGTCGCTGCTGCGTTTCCGGCCGATCCTGATGACGACGCTCGCCGCCATGCTGGGCGCGCTGCCGATGCTGGTCGGCACCGGCACGGGTTCGGAGCTGCGCCGCCCGCTGGGCCTCGCGATTATCGGCGGCCTGACCTTGAGCCAGATGCTCACGCTCTTCACCACCCCGGTCATCTATCTGTACTTCGACCGGATGGCCGAACGCACGAGGCGCTGGCGCAACCGCAACAAACCGCAGGACCCGTCTGAAGGCACGCCTGCAGGGACGGCGGAGGACACGCCTTGAACATCTCGGCGTTATTCATCCAGCGCCCGGTCGCGACCACCCTTCTGGCTATCGCGATCCTGATCTCGGGGGCGCTTGCCTACTTCCGGCTGCCCGTCGCGCCGCTGCCCAATGTCGCCTTCCCGGTGATCGTGGTTCAGGCCCAGATGGCGGGCGCGAGCCCGGACATCATGGCCTCCACCGTGGCCGAACCGCTCGAGCGGCGGCTGGGCACGATTGCCAACGTGGAAGAGCTGACCTCGATCAGCTATGTCGGCATGTCGATGATCGTGGTCGAGTTCGGACTCAACCGCGACATCAACGGCGCCGCCCGCGACGTCGAGGCGGCCATCCAGGCGGCCCGCGCCGACCTGCCGACCACCCTGCGCAGCAATCCGACCTATCGCCAGTACAACCCGGCGGATTCGCCGATCATGGTGCTCGCGCTGACGTCGGACACGCTCACCAAGGCGCAGCTTTACGACTCCGCGGATTCGGTGATCCAGCAGGCGCTCTCGCAGATCAACGGCGTGGGTCAGATCACGCTGGGCGGCGGTGCGTTGCCTTCCGTGCGGGTCGAGTTGCAGCCGGGCAAGCTGACCAGCTATGGCATCGGCCTCGAGGACGTGCGTGCGGCGATCTCAGCGGCCAATGCCGACAGTGCCAAGGGCCACCTCGACCAGGGCAACCAGCGCTACGTGGTGTTGTCCAACGACCAGATCAGCAAGGCGGCGCCCTACCGCGACCTTGTGGTGGCTTACCGCAACGGCGCGCCAGTGCTGCTGCGCGATGTCGCCCAGGTGAGAGACTCCAACGAAAACATCCGCAACGCCGGGCTCTACAACGGCAAGTCGGCCGTGCTGGTGATTGTGTATCCGATGCCCGGCAGCAACATTGTCAGCACCGTCGACCAGATCAAGAGCGTACTGCCTTCGATCGAGGCAACCCTGCCACGAAGCGTCCATATCGGCGTTGCAGTCGACCGTTCGGAATCGGTGCGGGCCTCGGTGTCCGACACGGAGCGTACGCTCTTTATCGCCGTGCTGCTGGTGGTTGGCGTGGTGTTCGTCTTTCTGCAGTCGCCGCGCGCCACGCTGGTGCCGGCGGTTGCACTGCCGCTGTCGATCGTCGGCACCTTCGGGCCGATGTACCTGCTCGGCTACAGCATCGACAACCTGTCCTTGATGGCGCTCACCATCGGCACCGGCTTCGTGGTGGACGACGCGGTGGTGGTGCTGGAAAACATCACGCGTCACCTCGAACTGGGCTTGAGTCCGAAAGAAGCTGCGTTGAAAGGTAGCGGCGAAGTCGGCTTCACGGTGATCTCGATGAGCCTCTCGCTGATCGCGGTGTTCCTGCCCATTCTGCTGATGCCAGGCATCGTCGGCCTGCTGTTCCACGAGTTCGCGGTGACGCTGTCGATTGCGATCCTGTTCTCGCTCGTGATCTCGCTCACGGTCACGCCGGCCATGTGCGCGTATGTGCTGAGCCGCGAGAACGCCGGCCATTCGAAAGCGCGCTGGGCGAACTGGATCGAGAGGCAGTTCGATCGTTTCAAGAATGCCTACTCGCGCTCGCTCACGGCCGTGCTGGACCATTCGCTGCTGGTCATTCTGCTGCTAATCGGCCTGCTGGTGGGGAACGTGTTCCTCGCCAAGCTGGTGCCGGGGACCTTCTTTCCGGAGCAGGACACCGGCATCCTGATCGGGCAGATCATCGCCGATCAGAGCATCTCCTTCACGGCAATGGAGAAGAAGCTCGCCCAGTTGCAGCAAATCGTGCAGAAGGATCCAGCGGTCCAGTCGGTGGCCGGCTTTACCGGCGGCCGTGCGTTGAACACCGCGAACGTGTTCATCGAACTCAAGCCGCTTGCCCAGCGACATATCACGGCAACCGAAGTGGTCAACCGCCTGCGGCCCAAGCTGAACCAGGTATCCGGCGCGCGGCTCTTCCTGCAGGCCCAGCAGGATCTGCGGATCGGCGGACGGCAGTCGGCCGCCGAGTATCAGTACACGCTGACGAGCGACGATTCCGCCGCGCTGTTTGCCTGGACGCCGAAGCTCGTGACCCAGCTCAACAAGGATCGCGGCCGGCTGCTCGACGTCAACTCGGACCTGCAGCAAAACGGTCTGCAGACCTTTATCAATTTCAACCGCAGCACGGCGGCACGCTATACGTTTGCGCCGAACCAGATCGACAACGTGTTGTATGACGCGTTCGGTCAGCGGACCGTCTCGACCATCTACAACCCGCTCAATCAGTACTTCGTGGTGATGGAGGTGTCGCCGGAGTATTGGCAGTATCCCCAGACGCTCAACCAGATCTACCTGAGCACGGCGGCGGGCAATCCGACTGGCACGGAGCAGTCGCAGATGCCGGGCGGCACCGTGACGGGCGTAACGGCCGCGAGCGCAGTCAGCGCCACCTCGAGTACATCGACCGGCACCAACTCGCTGAACTCGAATGCTGAAGCCAACGCGACCAACAACAGCATCGCCAACAGCAAGGGCGGCAGTTCGAGTGGCAGCGCGGACAGCACCGCGGCGGAGACGATGGTGCCTCTGCCGGCGATGGCAACCTATGTGAACAGCCACACGGCCACTCAGGTCAACCATCAGAGCGGGCTGGTGGCTGCGACGATCTCGTTCAATCTGCCTCCCAACGGTTCGCTCAGCGACGCGAAGGTGGCGATCGACGATGCTGCCCGCGAGATCGGCATGCCGGCCAGCATCCACGGCGCTTTCGCCGGGGCGGCGCAAGCCTATGCGCAGTCGATGGGCACCATCCCGCTGCTGATCATCGCTGCGTTGGGGGTTGTCTATATTGTGCTCGGGGTGTTGTACGAGAGCTCGATTCACCCGCTCACGATCCTCTCGACTCTGCCCTCGGCCGGCATCGGCGCCACCCTCGCCCTGCTGATCTTCGGCACGCCGTTCTCGGTGATCGCGCTGATCGGGATCATTCTGCTGATTGGTATCGTGAAGAAAAACGGCATCATGATGGTGGATGTGGCGATCCAGTTGCAGCGCAACGAGGGCAAGTCCGCCAAGGAAGCGATTCATGGCGCTGCCGTCGTGCGTCTGCGGCCGATCATGATGACGACCTTCGCCGCGGTGCTCGGCGCGGTGCCGCTTGCCATTGCCATCGGCCAGGGCGCCTCGCTGCGCCAGCCGCTCGGTATCACGGTGATGGGCGGCCTGATCCTGAGCCAGGTCTTTACGCTTTACACGACGCCGGTGATTTACCTGTACCTGGACCGCTTGCGCTCCAAGCTGGTCAGGTGGTCCTCCGGACTGCCGTGGAACCGCCAGGCGGAACAGATGGGACCGCCGCGGCAATCGGGGCAAACGGATACGAAGGCATGAAGATGAAGATTGACTGCAAACCGCTGGCCAAACCCCTGGCCGCTTCTATCGCCCTGCTGCTGGGTGGCTGTATGGTCGGCCCGAACTACCAACGGCCGCCGGTCAGCGTGCCGGCGACCTACCACGAGCTGCCGGGCTGGACCCAGGCCGAGCCGGCCGCCGATGGGCCCAAGGGCGCGTGGTGGACCAGCTTCAACGATCCGCTGCTCAACGAGCTCGAACCGCAGGTGGAAGTCTCCAACCAGACCGTGCGCCAGGACTATGCGAACTACCAGGAGGCGCTCGCCGAGGTGAAGGTGGCGCGTTCCGGCCTGTTCCCGACGATTGGCGTGACCGGTTCGGCCACCCGCGCGCGCAGCGCAACCGGTTCCACGACTTCGAGTGCGAGCCGCGGTTTCGGCACCAGCATCCAGCCGGTCAGCAACTCGGGATCGCTCGAAGGCGATGTGAGCTGGGCGCCTGACCTGTGGGGCTCGGTGCGCCGCGCGATCGAAGAGAATTCCGCCACCGCGCAGGCGAGCGAAGCGACGCTCGCGAATGCCACGCTCCTGGAACAGGTGACGCTCGCGACCACGGTCATCCAGTTGCGGACCAGTGACGCCAATATCGCGCTGCTGCAGGACACCGTCAAAGCGTATCAGCACTTTCTCGAGGTGGTCTCGAATCAGGACAAGTACGGCACCGTCGCGCCGTCCGACCTGGTGACCGCGCGCACCCAGCTCGAAACGGCGCAGGCGAGCCTGATCGCGCTCGGCGTGGCACGCGCCCAATTCGCGCATGCGATTGCCGTGCTGGTGGGCAAGAACCCGGAAGACCTGGACATCCCGTATAACCCGACGCTGCCCAGCTTGCCCTCGATTCCGGTCGGCGTGCCTTCGACCCTGCTGCAACGCCGGCCCGACATCGCCATCGCCGAACGGCAGATGGCCGCGGAGAATGCGACGATCGGCATAGCGGTGGCCGCGTATTACCCGACGGTATCGCTCTCGGCGCTTGACGGCTTCACGCAGTCGCCGTTGGGCGGCTTGCTGCATGTCGCAAACTATGTCTGGTCGCTGGGCGGCAGCGCCACGGAAACGATCTTCGACGGTGGCTTGCGCAGCGGCCAGGTTGCGGCAGCGAGAGCCGCCTACGACGCCGCTGTCGCGAACTACCGTGGCACGGTGCTGACCGCGTTCGAAGATGTCGAAAACGATCTGTCTGGCTTGCGCATCTCGGCCGAGCAATCCAACGCGCTGGAATCGGCCGTGAGCGATGCGATCCACGGCACCGAAATTGCCTTCAACGAGTACCAGGCCGGGACCGTGGACTACACCACCGTGGCGACTGCCCAAGCGACCCAGTTGAGCAATCAGCAAACGGCATTGAACGTGCAGGAAACACGCCTCGTCGATGCGGCCGCGCTGTTCGGCGACCTGGGCGGCGGCTGGTCGGATAGCGAGTTGCACGATCCGCGCAACCCGGACAAGGCGCCGGCCGCGCAGAGTAGCAATGCAGCAAGCGGCCAGGCAACTCGGGCTTCGGTTCAATGATCCATCCGAGGTCGGGGCTTTGCGGGCGTCATCTGTTAGCGGATGACGCCCACGCACGCAAATCACACCAGATGGCTGACTCCGACCGTCTTGATCCTCTTCCACTGTCGACGATCTTCGCGCGATCGAGCGAATCGAGCGAATCGGCACTGTGAATCGCCTTGATCAGCGCAAGTGCCGCGTCATAGGCAAACGGCGCGGACAGCGCATTGCTCTTCAATGCGCCCGCCCCGAACAGTTGTGCGCTGATGCCAGGAGCGCATCTGCTTGACCAGCATCGCGCCCTGTTCGTCGAGTCCGCCGAAGAAAATCAGATCGACGTTCTTGCTCTTGAGGGTACTCAGGATGGAGTGGAAATCGACGGCCTTGTCGTTGGTGAACTCGCGAGGCTTGGATACGATAGGCAAATAACCGGGCACGGTCATTCGGGATGGTATGGGCGAAGAGACGCGCAAAGCGGTCACGAGATTGGTCCGCTTTTAGGCAGCAGGAACTACCGACGCGCTGGCGATCTGGTGCGTGCCCAGTGCACTTCTACCAATCCGGACGTCTTCACTCGCGCTGGCCGAGTCTTCCTCGCGTCGGCCTCGGATAGCGACCGTGGATGGAAGAAGCATCTTCGCGACAGTGCGACGCGAAGATGCTTCCGTTTTGCTAGCTCGGTTTTAGAGCCAGCTTGCTGGCTGGGTTAGTGGCCGCCGTGGCCGCCACTGCCGCCGCCGTTTCCACCGCCGTTGCCACCGGAGCCGTGGCCACCATTGCCATG
>JBEKNG010000299.1:0-7044 GCA_049523075.1 Paraburkholderia sp. | reverse complement strand
GCGGTGTATCGGTCGATCTTGCTTGCGAGCTAGCTCGAGAATTAGGCGTAAAACCGCAACTCGTGCCTTTTGACGCCTCAGGAGAAGCATTTGAAGCGATTGCATCTGGCGATTGCGACATCGGGTTCCTCGCCATCGATCCGGAACGTGCAGCGCGTCTCAGCTATACCGCGCCATACGTACTGATCCATGGCGGCTACCTCATGCACAAACATTCTCCGTTCGTGAAGGCAGTTGACGTTGATCAACCCGGCGTGCGGATTGCCTCGGTGCGGGAAGCGGCCTATGACCTCTACCTCTCTCGTACGCTGAAACATGCGGAACTCGTTTACGCGGCAACGTCCGCGGGCGCTGTCGACATGCTTTTGAGCGGTGGTGCGGACGTTGCGGCTGGGGTCTACAAGCCGCTCGCCGAGACTGCGTCGAGCCAGCCGGGTCTAAAGATGGCCGATGGTTACTTCATGGTCATTCAACAGGCGATGACAGTGTCGAAGTCGCGGACGATTGCTCTTGCGTACCTATGCGAATACATAGAACGGTTGAAGAAATCGGGCTTTGTTGCTGAGGCATTAGTGCGGTCCGGACAAGCCGGCGTGCAGATTGCGCCGCCAACGCAAGAGTAGGCACGCAAGCTGACACCTCGTGGTGATCCAATGGCGGGCAACCGGTGCGCGTTGCCATCGCGGCGTTCATCGGCACGATCGTTTGTCTACAGCGTTGTCTACAACGTATCGAGCAAGGCTCGTGAATCGCGCCAATCGGCCGATGAATGTCCATCAGAATCCTTAGCAGGATATCCTCTAGCAGAATCCGGACTTCGGACTTGCGAGCCTCGTCGACGAGGTGTCTTGCAAGATCGATGGCAATTCGCAATTCCCACGCAGGCATTCCAGAGGCTTTCGCATCCTCGAGCGCGTTCCTCAGGCGACGTTCCGTGATGATTGCGTCCGTCTGCATGCCATTCTTCGTCGTGGCGGCGAGGCGCATGAACTCCGGAGTGACCCAGTGGTGTTGCGGTAGTTGTCCCGCCTTGTCGGCTGCGGCGCGTAACAAATCGTGTGAATGGGGCGCCAGGCAGTCGTCGTCAACCAGATCCATCAGCATCGGCGTGTAGTGAAAATTGAAGCAGATACGCTCGAGCGTCCAGCCGCAGCGTTCCGATGGATATCTGAACAAGTCCGGAAATCACGAGCGTCAGCAAAGTGACCGCTACGAGTGCTGTGGCATGGTCGGCGCTGCCAAAGGCGCTAGCGAAAGCCGGGCTCGCCGCAACCGTTCCGATAAGTCCGGAAAGGATCGCCGCGTGCGTGGTCTTTAGCGTGTTCACATGTAGCGGTGCGCCACCCAAACAGCCTGCCACTAAGGCGGAAATCACTGCAGCCACGAACGCAGCTACGATGCCTGTCGTGAAAAAGGCATGATCCAGCCTTTCGTAAAGAACGGCGCCGCAACTGAGGACGATCGGCACGGCTGTAAGTGCTCCTACGCAGCCTCCGACTATGTCGCCTGCTAGGCCATGCAGTCTCTGAGATTTCAATTTACCTGATCTCCTCTATACGCCGGGACCCGTCGCCAGAAATCCTGGCGCGAAGGATCCAATGGGGCTCAGCCATGCTGAAAGGGGGAGATTTGCGGGGAAGTCGGAGCAGTTCATTTTGGCAGTCTTTATAGGCTTCGGCGCGTTTGCCAGGGCGAGCCGGCACGCGATGTAGGAGGGGGATCGTAGAAACCGAAAGTGAGGACAGGATTACGTCGATCGGCCGTCAGCCAGGCGACAACACAATGTTTTGTCTACCTAAACAATTTTCGGTGACTGATTTTCACGGTGCCACAGGAAGCCCGAAGACACGGCGAAACGCACGTCGATCTACCTGTCGTGCCGTTCGAGTTGAACCAATAATTTTCATCTAGTTCAGCGGTTCTACATTTCCGACTTGTGGTCGTCGAGCACGTCCTCCCACTAATCCTCCGATGATCGCAGAACCCAAAACGGAACAGCCATGATGAAAGACAAAATCAAAACTGCCGACGAAGCCATTGCGTTGATTCGCAAGGGGGACGTGATGAGTTGCTCCGGCTTTGTTGGAACGGGTACGCCCGAGGAATTAATCGCGGCGCTGGAGCGGCGTTTCGTCACGACGGAAGGTCCACGTGACCTGACGCTCGTTTTTGCGGCAGCGTGCGGCGACGGCAAGGAGCGCGGACTGAACCGGCTTGCCCACGAGGGATTGGTGCGCCGCGTAATTGGAGGCCATTGGTCGCTCGTTCCCAAGCTCGCGAAGTTGGCGACGAACAATCGGATCGAGGCCTACAACCTCCCGCTGGGCACAATTTCTCATCTCTATCGCGACTCGGCGGCTCACAAGGCAGGCACTCTCACCAAGGTGGGCCTCGGCACCTTCGTCGATCCACGGCAAGACGGCGGCAAAATCAACGCACGGACGACGGAAGAACTCGTACACGTAATGGAGATCGAGGGCGAAGAGTGGCTTTTCTACAAGGGCTTCAAAATCAACGTCGCCCTGATTCGCGGCACCACTGCAGATCCCGAAGGCAACATCACGATGGAGCGCGAGGCTCTGCTGCTCGACGCTCAGGCTGCTGCCATGGCAGCGCGAAATTCCAACGGCCTCGTCATTGCGCAGGTGGAAAGAATCGCATCGAGCGGCTCGCTCGATGCACGGCGCGTGGTCGTTCCCGGCACGCTGGTCGATTGCGTGGTAGTAGCGCCTCCAGCGACCCATCGTCAGACGTATGGCACCGATTACAATCCTGCCTATTCGGGCGAGATCCGCGTCGCGGTCGACACGATCCCAGCACTCGGACTCAACGAGCGAAAGCTGATAGCGCGGCGCTGTGCGTTCGAGTTGCCCTTGGGCGGCGTGATCAATCTGGGAATCGGCATGCCCGAGGCAGTGGCGGCAGTCGCTGCGGAGGAGCGCATCCTCGATCATCTGACTTTAACTGCGGAATCCGGCGTGGTCGGCGGCATGCTGCAGGGCGGCCTCGATTTCGGCGCAGGTATCAATACGCAGGCGCTACTGCACCAGAATCAGCAGATCGATTTCTATGATGGCGGTGGCCTGGACCTCGCGTGCCTCGGCATGGCTCAGATCGACCGCGCCGGCAACGTCAATGTCAGCCGGTTCGGTTCTCATCTTGCCGGCGCCGGGGGTTTTATCAACATCAGCCAGAATGCACGCCAGCTTGTGTTCGCCGGGACGTTCACCGCCGATGGCGACGCCACCTGTGCCGAAGGCTGTCAACTGCGAATCGTAGCCGAAGGGCGAACGAGCAAATTCGTCGAAGCGGTTGAGCAGATCACATTCAACGGGCCGCTTGCCGCGGCGAAGGGCCAGTCAGTGCTGTACGTAACGGAGCGCTGCGTATTCGAGCTGCAGCCTGAGGGGCTACAGCTGATTGAAGTGGCGCCAGGCATCGACATCGAACGAGACGTGCTCTCTCATATGGCGTTTCGCCCGATTATCCGCGACGTGGCGCTGATGGACCCGCGCATCTATCAATCGAAGCCCATGGGTCTCGCCGCTGCGCTGCAGGATCGCTGACGTTGACATAGTGCTGCTACATCCAGTTTCCCGATAACCGGGATTATGTTTCCCGGTTATCACCTTTTTCCACGAGCATCGGCAGACTACATTCTGATCAAAAGGGCAGGCACCTGGAGACAGCATGCAGACCGTTGGCGAAGAAATCCGAACGCCCTATGGCAGGGACGACCCCACGCAGCAATGCTGCGCCGCCTCACTAATAATCCTGCGCGGTAAAGCCTGCGCGGCACAGGGCCGCCACCCCGGACCCCTTCTGCCATCTGCGATGGCTTGCTCTTGGGGAATGACATTCGTGCAGTGCAGCAATCGTCCGCTCGCCCACACTCACTGGCCATCGTCTAATGAGCAAGGTGAATTACGCCTGCGGTGTCGTGCTGTATTCAGAGCTTGAGTCTCGTGAGTCGCACGAGGCCTACGAGGTACCTGCCGACCACATCCGCGTGAAGCGGGACCCGCTGGACCTGCGCATAGCGAGGTATCAGGTGGACTACCAGGTGGCTCTCGGACCGAATCGGGTGCCGGCGTGACGCGGCGCGGGCATAGTGGCCCGAGCGTGCAGTGCAGAGGTACACAATAAATTTAAATCAAGGAGACAGAAATGAAAAATTCCAGGAACGCGATGACGCTGGCGTTCTGCGTATGCGCCAGTGTCGCGCACGCGGACAACGAAAGCATCGCACTGTTCACCAAAAATCAAACTAATCCTTACTTCCAGAGTATCCGGCTCGGTGCACAGAATGCTGCCAAGGAAATGCACGTATCGCTGACAAACTATGTTCCGACCCAAGCGGATAGCATTCCTGAACAGATGAGCCAGATTGATGACGTGATTGTCAAACGCCCCAGCGCCGTTGTGTTCGTTCCCGTTGATTTCAAGGCGATGGGGCCAGGAATCGCGAAACTCAATGCGGCGAAGATTCCTGCGGTCAACGTCGCCGATAGGGCCCAGACAGGGGACTTTGTCTCGTTTGTCGGCGCAAGCGATTACCAGCTTGGATTGCAGACCGCTCGCTATCTGCTGAAGTCGTTGGGCGGGAAGGGGAACGTGATCATCCTGGAGGGCGTGCGGGGCACCTCGACATCCGAGGAGCGCATGCGTGGCTTCCATGACGCACTGAAGGAGGCGCCCGCCGTCAAGGTCCTGAGTTCGCAGCCTGGGAATTACCAGCGCATGCTGGCGCTCCAGGTGACGGAAAACCTGCTGCAGACCTATCCGAGAGTCGACGGCATATTGGCCGCTAACGATGCAATGGCCATTGGCGCTCTCGACGCACTGGACGGCGCGAATCGTAAAGCAAAGGTCGTCGGGATTAATGCCAGCAAGGAAGCTGTTGATCTGATCAAGCAGGGCAAACTACTCGCTAGCGGTGACTATTCCGGCTTCAAACAGGGATGCCTTGGTGTCATGGCTGCGGTGCGGGCACTTCACAAACAACCTGTGCCCAAGGATATCTCGCTGAAAACCGAGGTGGTGACATCAGCTAATTACCAGAGTTTCGATGTCGCACCCGAAAAGATGACGTGTCCAGCGTGGGCAGACGCTGTCGGACAATGATCGCCGCAGAGCCGAGCCCAAGTTTCAGGACCACGAGACCCACCCTGTCAAAGCGTTGATGTCCGGCCCATTGAGAGATGATGCGGCAAAAAATAAACTGCAGTTCTTTGTTGTGTGAGCTGCATCGCGCAGCGAAGGCGTTGCTCCTCATCCCGCTCGCTGCAAATGTGATTCCCGTTCTAGCGCTCTTTTTGCCCCCGTCTGAATACGTATATTTGTCATTAACCCCTATCTCAACCCTGTACATATTGGAGAAAACAGCCATGTCAGAACTATCGATCGATCAGCCGGGTTTTTTCAGGCAGTCCGACCTTCCTCAACAGGTGAACAAGGCGGAAATGATCCAGAAGGTGTTGACCGGACGTGAGGGAATGGTGGTCTGGTCGAAAATTAAGGCCGGCACGTATACCGCTGCACACTCGCATCCGAATGAGCAGATAACCTGGATGATTTCCGGGCGAATGGATTTCCGTGTCGCCGATCAGAAGCGTACGTGTGTCGCGGGCGATCTGATTCTGATTCCAAAAGATGTCGAGCACGAAGTGTTGTACGTGGAGGAGTGCGAGATTATCGAGTTCTTCACCCCTCCGCGACTGGACCTGTATCCGGCCGCCGCGCATAGTGTGTTTGGCGTGTGACGCGGTCGTCATGTTGGCCGGGCATGCCGCTGACCGCGTGCCTGGCAACGCAGGTCCACTCGCGTCGCAGAAGGAAGGCGCCGATCGCGAACTCAAGGTATAGGGCAAACGATCTGACTCAGTCGGTTAGACGGTGATCCGATTGAGACCTTGAGCAGATCGAACCCATAAAATAGAAAGGAGACGATTGTGAAGCCAGAGAAGATATTGATCCGGGGCGGCGTCATCGTGACGATGGACCCTGAGCTCCGCGAGTTGAGCCGCGGCGACATGCTGATCGAAAACGGTCGGATCGTTGCGATCGCGGAGTCGATTCCTGGAGTGGAAGATGCAGAACTCATCGATGCAAGCCGCTTCATGGTACTGCCGGGATTGGTGGATACGCACCGCCACACCTGGCAGTCGCTGTTCAGGAATGTCGCTTCGGACTGGAGTCTCTCGCATTACTTCACCGGTCTGCATGGCACGATCAGCGAGCTGTACACCGCGGAAGATACGTACGCAGGGAATTTGCTGGGCACCCTCGAGGCGCTGAATTCGGGCATCACCACGATGCTGGACTGGTGCCACAACCTGAACACGCCTGAACACACGGATGCAGCAGTCGACGCGTTGGTCGCAACCGGTGCACGGGTGGTGTTTGGTCACGGGGGCGGGCATCAGCATTATCAGGTGGTCAGTCACGTCGAGCACCCGCGGGAAGACGTTAGGCGTTTGCGCCGCGGCCGCCTCGCGAGCGACAACAGCCTGGTGACGCTGTGTCTCGCCGCGCATGGAAATCAGTTCGCCACCATGGAGGTGACCGAGCGCGATTGGCAACTTGCCGATGAACTCGATCTACGTATCTCCTGTCACTTCGGTGACGGCGAATGGGGGCGAGGCCGACCCATTGCCGCTCTCGCCGAACGCAACATGCTTTCTCCAAAACTGACCTGTGTACATTGCAATTCGCTGGCGGACGACGAATTGAAAATGCTGGCCGACGCGGGTTGCACGGCTTCGATCGCGCCGGACATCGAATTGCAGATGGGACATGGCTGGCCAGCTACCGGCCGGCTCATCAAGGCAGGGATCAAGCCCAGTCTGTCGATTGACGTCTGCAGCTCGAACGGTGGCCATCTGTTCGGCACGATGCGTGCGGCGCTCGGCACACAACGTGGCTTCGACAATGAAGAGGCGCGTAATGCGGGCAAGGCTTGCGTCGACGAAATGCAGACGACCTGTCGCGACGTATTGGAGTTTGCAACGATACAGGGTGCACGGGCGTGCGGCCTTGAGTCCA
>JBEKNG010000298.1:0-7055 GCA_049523075.1 Paraburkholderia sp. | reverse complement strand
ATCAACGCGCTCGTGCGGACCGGCTCGATTTCCGCGTTTGTCGCACTCCTTGCCTACGCGCTGATCAGACAGATGCGCCGGCTGGGCGAAGTCAATCAGCGGCTTCGCTCAAGCGAGCACCGCTGGCGGGCGGTATTCGAGAATGCCCCGCTCGGTATCATCGTCCTTAGCGCGGACGGCCACTACGCTGCGACCAATCCCGCTTTTCAGCGGATGATCGGCTACTCGTCAACGGAGCTGGAACGCCTGGGTACCTTCGATATCACGTATCGCGAAGACCTGCTTTCGGCGCATGAGAATGTCGTCAAGCTGCTATCAGGTATGCACGAGACGATCCGTTTCCAGATGCGCTACACGCACCGCGACGGCCATATCGTATGGGCCGACATAAGCATGGCGAGAGTCTCGGCGCACTATCAATATGCGCCGCAAAACGCCCGGGACCCCGAAGAGATGCTGGTGGCCACCGTGGAAGACATCACGTCGCTTCGTGAGGCTGAACAGGAGCGCCGTCAGCTTGAAGAACAACTGAGGCAATCCCAGAAGCTCGAAGCGCTGGGCACGTTCGCAGGGGGAATTGCCCACGACTTCAACAACATTCTCGGCGCAATTCTCGGCTACGGCGAACGGGCATTCCATTCATTGCCCATAGCGAGCGATGAACGCCGATATGTCGAGCAGGTTCTGAACGCCGGTAACCGGGCACGCACGCTGGTCGAGCGCATCCTGACCTTTAGCCGTAGCGGCATGGGGGCTCGTGTGCCGGTCCGGGTATCGCCGGTGGTGGCGGAAACCATCGAGTTGTTAAAGGGCCGCCTTCCCGCCAGCATTGAACTCGATGTCGAACTCAATGCGAACGACACCTATGTTGCCGGCGATGCCACTCATCTGCACCAGGTTGTCATGAATCTCTGTAGCAACGCGGTTCTGGCGATGCCATCAGGCGGCACCCTCGCCGTGGCGCTCGAAAAGGACCATTTCGCGTCCGCCGCGACATTGTCGGAAGGCCGGGTCGGGCCGGGCGACTTCGTCAGGCTGACGGTCAGGGATACGGGAACCGGCATTTCACCCGAGGTTCTGGAGCGCATCTTCAACCCGTTCTTTACAACCCGGAAAACGGGTGAGGGGACCGGACTCGGCCTGTCGCTCGTCGACGGGATTGTTCGGGAGTACGGAGGCGGGATCGACGTGCGCAGCGTGATCGGTCAGGGCACCCGCTTCGATATTTACCTCCCGGTTACCGACGCGCCGCCGCCGGCCGCCGACGGCATCCCGGAAGCACTGCCTCGTGGGGGCGGCCAGGTTGTTCTGATCGTCGACGATGAAGATGCACTGGTGACGCTCGCCGAGGAGGTACTGGCCGATCTCGGTTATGAGCCGGTGGGGTTTCGCTCCAGTGCCGCTGCATTGCAGGTCTTTAAAGAAGATCCCGATCGCTTCGACGTGGTCATCACCGACCAGACGATGCCTGATCTGACGGGGCTCGCGCTCGCCAGCCAGATTCGCGCGATTCGTGGCACGTTGCCGGTGATTCTGTGTAGCGGCTATGGCAATCCCGTACTCGAGAGGGAAGCACGAAACGCCGGGGCCGCCGCATTCTTGCGAAAGCCCCTGCGCTCGGGAGAGTTGGCGCTCGCGCTACATCGAGTCCTGGGGCCCGCCACGGATTGACGCGCCGGATCGCGCCTTCGCGAGGCGCTCGAGAGACGCCCATCCGACACGCCGGGCATTGCGCGCGTTAGCCGGCAGGTGTGTCTTGCGTCGTGTCCGCTCGTGCGCCAAGTGATTTCTGCGCGCCGGCCGGTACGCAGTCGGCGCGGTACTCGGCATGCAGTTTCTTTTCGGCGTGTTCGAGATCGGACGGATAGTACTCGTCGTCCTCTGCCGGGGAGTAGCCCACCGATTCCAGTTCGGCCAGTTCCTGCTGCAATTGCGCGTGAGTGACCTCTGCCTTCAAAGGTGTGAAGGGGTAGTCGTTGCACTCCTGTGGCGTGAGACCTTTAGCGGCAAAGGCGGAGGCGCTGCAGAGGGCGAACAGGGTAACCGCCGCGGTTTTTGTTAGCAGTTTCATGATTGGGTCCAGGTTAGATGATCGGAGCGCGGTACGTTTAATGCATGCCTCCAGTCATTGAGGTTACTGGACAGTCAGTACGTTATGCTTATCATGAAAGTGAAATGCTGTTTAACCTTGTATTCGTGGGGTGTCGCAAAGGTTCGGTTAAACCGCCCGACGTCTGGAGCGGTGCAAGACTTAGCTGGTAGCCATAGCAATTCACCGTGTTGATGTGGACGCTTGGCAGGTACGTCTTCAGTTTTGATCTCAATCGCCAGATCAGCGGACTCACGCTTGTGGAACTCATCATGTCTTTCCCCGGCCACGCGTAGCGAACGAGCTGCTCGTGGGAAACAGGTACGTTGAGATCGCGCATCAGGCACTCGATAAGCAGGTACTCGGTTTTTGTCAGAGACAATCGGTGATCGCCGCTCACCAGTTCGCGCGTGAGCGAATCAAGTTGAAGCCGCGCTGCGGCCGGTTGTCCCGCGTGCCGGCATGCCCATGTGGCCCGACGCAGGGCCTGCAGGCGTTCGTGCATTTCAATGAACGAAAGTGGCCGGGCAAAGCAGGCGTCAGCGCCCGCATGCAGCGCCGCGGTGCGTTCCTGAGCGGTGGCGTTCGGCAGAATCACGATCAGGATCGCACGATTCGCGATGGCAGCGAACTTCGGCAGCGTTGCTTTCAACTCAGGGCACAGCGCCGCGTCGTGGGCCATCAGAATCGCCGCATCAAACGGCTCTCTCGTGGCTTGCCTTATGCCGTCCGCCAGGTCTTGCGAACGGCTTACGCTGTGAGCGCTTTCATGCAGCGCCTTGTACAACCAGCCAGCCTCTGGATGTCGTGGAGACACGAAAAGTATGCGCATAGTTTGGGTAGCCAACGATGAGCGTGTTCGACTCAGGTGAGCATGTGCGACCAGGAAGTGGTGTTGATGACGAGTTTTGCCTCTGCGGATTGCCGCTCTATTGCACAAACTGCCGGCTCTATTACAGATGTAACCCGCGGAGTCGTTCGATTTGGGTTGTAATGCAGAATTGCCGCGTGTGACTGTTGGCCGCAGTCGCGCAGATGGCACGGCGCGCCGGGCACTGCAGGAGTGCGGCACCGAAGATGAAAATTTTGCAATGTTCAAGTCATACCGGTTGGCTCCGGTAGCGGTTTATTCTAAAGCCGCTTCAGTGCGACCGGGTTCGCGGACGCGTAGCCAGCGGCGTCGACGATCCTGACTGTGCTTGCGTGCCTCTGTTTGCGTCGTTTGCAGATGTGGGTCCGAATCGCCGGTTGTCCGGTAAAACTCTCAACCTTTTGCAGATCACTGTGAAGAATGCCACTTTGCGTCAACTCAAGACTTTCGAAACCGTCGCACGCCGCCTGAGTTTTTCCCGGGCGGCGAACGAGTTGAATCTGTCGCCACCAGCGGTCTCGACGCAGATCAAGCATCTCGAAGAGCATGCGGGCGTTGCCCTGTTCGAACAGCTTGGAAAGAAGATCTACCTCACCCCCGCTGGACAGGAGATGCTCCACCATAGTCGCGCCATCATTCACTGCTTCCGCGAAGCCGAGGAGACCCTGGCGAAAATGAAGAACCTCTCCGGAGGTAGCCTCAGTGTCGGTGTGATCAGTACGGGGAGCTACTTTTTGCCGCGGCTGCTGGCCGGGTTTTCGAGTCAGAACCCGGCGGTCGAACTGAATTTGACGGTAGAAAATCGCGACGATGTGCTGGGTCGTCTGGAAGAAAACCGGCTTGACCTTGCCATCGTGGTGGGCTCGCCAGCGGAAACGAAATTCACAAGTACCCCATTCGCGCCGCACGCTTTCGTCGTCGTCGCCTCGCCGTTGCATCCCCAGGTTGGCAAGCAGCGCATCGACCTTGCTGAGCTCAGGAGTGAACGGTTCATCGTGCGGGAAAAGGGTTCGGAAACGTGGAATGCGATGCAGGAGTGCTTCGACGGTCGGCTGGCGTTGAATGATCCGCTGGAAATCCGTAATACCGAGGCCATCAAACAAGCGGTGATCTCCGGAATGGGCATCAGCTTCCTTTCCGCACACACGGTCAAGCTGGAATTGCAGGCGGGGATGCTCGCGGTGCTCGATGTTATTGGCTGTCCGGTGGTTCGAAAGTGGCATGTTGTCCATCGGACAGACAAGCAACTGGCGCCTGTCGCACAAGCCTTCAAGGCGTTTTTGCTCGAAGAAGGCGAAACGCATGCCAGTGGACTGAGCACCGTCAGCCACTGATTTTCTTCCTTAACCACTTCGATCGGAGCGTGCCTCCCGCCATTCTTCTGGCGGGAGGTTGTCTTGCCGATGCCTGGAAGTGCGTATCAAATATGCTCATCGCACGTCTTGCGAGGCCATCGTCGCGGCAGTCGGGATCGCTTCAGCGACCACAGGGAGTGCTCCCGGCGCCGCCGGAGTGGCGGCGGATGACTCCGTTTCGCCAGGCGTTTCAGATTTCACCGCGTCCTTGAATCCGCGAATCGCCGAGCCGAGATCGCCGCCTACCGTGCGCAGCTTTTTAGTCCCGAAGACCAGTGATACGATCAGCGCGACAATCAACCAATGCCAGATGCTTATTGAGCCCATGATGTTTCCTCTTTGAAAAATTGCACGTACGTGACTGGAGAATGGGGGCCGCCTTTGACCGACGGAGCCTTAAAACATAGCCTGCTTGAGCAAGTCGAGGTTCAGTGCGACGATCAGGATGGTGGCAACCGCCGCCACGAGAATCGTTGTCTTCCCGGCGGTAAATTTGCCCATGACGCTACGGCGCGACGAAAGCACGACGAGAGCGACCAGCGGGATCGGCAGAAAGAAGCTGAGTGCCACCTGGCTGATCACCATCGCGTTGACCGCGTTGAAATGCAGGCCGATCACAAAGGCGGGTGCCATGGTCATGATCCGGCGCGTCCAGACAGGAATCTTGAAGTCAACGAAGCCCTGCATGATCACCTGACCGGCCATAGTGCCGACGACCGAGCTAGACATGCCGGATGCCATGAGCGAAATCAGGAAGACCGTAGCGGCACCAACGCCAAGCAGGGGAATCAGCGAGTGATACGCAACGCTAATATCCGAGATGCCGTCTGCCGAGCGCGGGAATACAGCCGCCGACATCATGACCATCGCAAGATTCACGAAGCCAGCAATGCCGAGCGCGATCAGAACTTCGCGGTTGGAGAACCACAGGAGCCGGCTGCGTTCCGCGTCATTACGTGCAGGGGTACGGTTCTGCGTGAGTCCTGAATGAAGGAACAGGGTGTGCGGCATGATGGTGGCGCCGATAATCCCTACGGCAAGCGTGATCGCATTGCTTCCGTGCAAGCGCGGCACGATGCTGCCGATCAGCGTGGCGTGCCAGTCGGGAGGCGCAATGAAGAGTTCGCACACGTAGCTCAGGCCGATCACGGCGACGAGGGTCGCGATCACCAGCTCGAGCGGGCGAAAGCCGCCGCGGTCGAGCAGCAGGATCGCCATCGTTACCACGCCGGTGACAGTCAGACCGCAGAGCAGGGAAACGTGAAACAGCAGCGAGATGCCTAGCGCGCCGCCCAGGAATTCGGCGATGTCGGTGGCCATGGCGGCGATCTCCGAGCCATACCACATCCCCAATACGACGGGTTTCGGGAATTGCTCGCGGCACAGTTCGGCCAGGTTGCGGCCCGTCACGATGCCGAGTTTCGCGGACATGGCCTGAAACAGCATGGCCACCACGTTTGCAAGGACGACCACCCACAGCAGCTCATATCCGCAGGACGAACCAGCCTGAATGTTCGTCGCGAAGTTACCAGGGTCCATGTAACCAACCGACGCGATCACGGCGGGGCCGACGAACGGCAGAAAAGCGCGCAGGCCTTTGCGGCGTCCCGTCAGTACGTCGCGCACAGCGAGTTCAGTCTGCTGTGTCGCACCCGACATCGACGCGGCACTGGTTTGAAACAGTTTGAATGGAAACATCGTGTGACCCTGGACTCATCGAGATGGAGCGCGACGGCCAAGGAGGCGCGACGTCAGTCGCATCCCCTTGCATGCTCGTCCTTTTTGCACACCCGGGACGCATAACGTCCCGGGCGGCGGCGGAGTACAACGTCGTTCAAGCCGCTCAGATCGGCAGGACGTCAGGACGGTTGTTCGGGAACCGTGCTATCGTCTCCGCAGTCACGTTCAGGTGATCCATGATCATCTGCTTCGGCGTGTGCGTCAGCCAGTCGGAAAGCGACACTTCGGCGAAGTGGTCGGCCTTGAAGATTTCCAGGAAGACGAGGTCAGTGTTGCCCGTGTTCTGCACGTAGTGACCGAGACTCTTCTTGACGTAGCCGATGTCGCCTGCGCGGAAGTCCGCAGTGGCCGCCTTCGGGCCCGTATCGAACACGGTCATCCGGGCTTCGCCCTTGATGTAGTACTGCCATTCGTCCGCGTTCGGGTGCCAGTGCAGTTCGCGCATACCACCCGGCTTGACCGTCACCAGCGCGGCTGCGACGTTTGCCGATGCCTTGAAATTGCGGCTATCGGCGATTCGCACCGAACCACCCTTGGTTTCCTTCGTCGGCGCCATATCGCCCAGCGAGAAAATGAACGGGTGCTCGGGCAGGCCAAGAGGTGACGCCACCGAACGTTGCGCGGCGTCCAGCGGACCGGGATCTGTACCCTGGAAAATCCACAGGTTGTCGGTCGGAATGTTCTTGAAGGCGTCGGCCGGCACGTTGAAGTTAGCGGCCAGGATATCCGGCGGCGTATGTGCGATCCAGTCGGTCAGCAGCAGCGTGTTGAATTCCGATGCGTGGCCATTATCGAACGCGAGCAGGAATTCCGCGCCCGTCGGTCCGATACCTTGCAGCGAGTGCGGCAGGCCCGGAGGGAAATACCAGAGGTCGCCGGTTTTGACGTCGGCTACCTGCGGACGGCCTTGTTCGTCGAGGATGGTAATGCGGCAATGACCGTCGAGCATGATGGCCCATTCGGCTTGCTGGTGCCAGTGCATTTCGCGGGTGCCGTTGGT
>JBEKNG010000297.1:0-7060 GCA_049523075.1 Paraburkholderia sp. | reverse complement strand
CGCGGCCAGGGTGAACTCGATACCCGCGAGCAGGTACGGCAGTGTCAGGTAATGAAAAAACAGTGCCATCTCACTTCGCCAGAACCAGCTGCGGGGCTTCGAGGTTTTCGACCGGCAGGTTGTTCTTCTTCAGCAACGCGGTCTGCACGCCCGACTTTTGCAGCGCGCCCAGCGCATCGACGATCGCGGCACGCATTTGCAGATCGCCCTTTGGCACAGCGATGCCAACCGAATACGGGATCGTCACCGCGGTCGCTTTCTCGAGCTTCGTCGGATACGCCTTGACTGCACCGTCGACGGTATTCACGTCGTTGATATAGGTATCGGCACGGCCGGCCAGGATCGCCTCGATTGCGTTCTGATTGTTGTCGTACAGTTGCACCTGCGCTTCGGCCTTGTTCTGCGCCTTGCAGGTTGGCGCGAGCGCCTGGATCAGCGGTACCTCGACGTAGCCGGTGTTCTCGGCAGCCGTGGCAGTACACAGCGAGGCATTAATGCCGTTGATCTTCTTCGGATTACCCTTGGCCACCAGCACGCCGTCGAACACCTTGGAGTAGGTGACGAAGTCGGCTGCCTTGGCGCGCTCTTCGGTGGCGTAGATGTCGGAGATCACAAAATCTGCCTGCTTAGCCTGCAACGTGGGCAGCAGTGCGGCGAAGGCAACCGGCTTGTAGTCGACGTTGAAGCCCAGACACTCACCGATCGTCTCGCCCAGATCGATGTCGAAGCCGATGTACTTGCTCGGATCGGCCGGATCAACCGTCTCGTAGCCTGGCGTATGTGGGTTGATTGCGTTGATCAGCGTCTTACCCTTGAATTGCGGATATTTCGCCTGTAACGCCGAGCATTCGGCCGCAGGCGGCGTCAGCACTGCAGCCTGCGCGTGGGCGCACCACATAAGCGCGAATACAGCGGCGCCGCACGCGCCAGCCACACTGCGACGCAGGCCGCCAAGCAATGCGCTCAAGCGCGCCAAGCCCCGACCCTGCACGGCAAAGACACTCTTCATAATTCGATTGCTCCTCAGAAGGCGGCACCGGCAGACACCTCGTCCGCTGCGTTCGACCGCGTAGCCGCAGTCTAGGAAGGACAAAAATGCGGACTTGTCTGCACGCGCATGATTCCTTGTGCGGCGCCCCGGAGCGGGTGCGATCGGCAATTTCTATCAGACGGTGAGCTCACTTTCGATTATCCGTTATCAATTTTGGCCTTCTAGACTCGGTACATTCGATCGGCAGCATGTGACAGCGAGGAGTCGGAATGAGCAGACCAATAGACCCGGCGGCAGCGTATGCCCGGCCGAAGACGTCAGTGCGCTGGAACATCTTTCTGATCATGCTGTTGCTCGTGACAGTGAACTATATCGACCGTGCCTCGCTGTCGGTCGCGATGCCGTTGCTGACGAAGGAGTTCTCGCTCTCGCCGGTGATGCAGGGCTTTATTCTCAGTTCGTTCTTCTGGTCTTACACCTTGGCGCAGATTCCGGGCGGTCAGCTCGTCGATCGCTTCAAACCACGTGCCGTCCTCGCGATATGTACGCTGTTCTGGGGCGGCTTTCAGGCGCTGGCCGCCATTGCGACCAGCTCGGCGGGTCTCCTGATGACGCGGATCGGCCTGGGCCTCGCGGAGGCGCCCGTCGCCGCCGCCGGCGGCGCCCTCAACGCTGCATGGCTTACACAACACGAGCGGGTACGCGGCGCTTCGCTGATGGACGGCGGCTCGCCGTTAGGTGCGGCATTCGGTTCGGTGCTCATCGCGTGGCTGATTCTCGTCGTGCACTCCTGGCGCGCGGCGTTCGCGATTGCCGGTATCGGCACGATTCTGTGCGGCATGGCCGCATGGCGCTATATCCGGAATCACCCGCGCGACCATACAGGCGTCAACGAGGCGGAAGCGCTTCACATCGAGCGATCTCAGGCGCTGGAGCACGCGAAGGAAGGAAAGGACCTGTCGGGTCGATCGATTGATTTCTTCAGGTTTCGCTCGGTATGGCTGATGTTTTTCGGCTTCATGTGCTGCACGACGCTTTACTACGGGCTCCTGACCTGGATGCCGACCTATCTGCACAAGGTACACGGCTTCGATCTGCAGCAAATGGGTAACGCGAGCTTCGTGATATTTCTGTGCGGCTTCATCGGCGAACTGGTGGGCGGCTTTATCGCCGACAAATGGCTTGCAAGCGGTGCCTCGCCCAACCTGGTGATGCGCGTCGTATTCGGCTTCGCTGGCGTGGTGGCCACAATCTCGGTGTTTTGCGTGGCCTATGCGACCAATCCGAGGACGGTTGTCGTCCTCCTGTCGGCGACGTTGTTCTTCCTGCGCTGGGGCGGCTTGTACTGGTCGATTCCAGCCATGCTTGCCTCGCGCAACAAGGTCGGCGCGCTCGGCGGCTTGCTGAATTTCGGCGGAAACATCGGCGGAATGGTGATTCCGATCGTGGTTGGTGCGATTGTTCAATACACCGGTTCATATTTCCTCGCGCTGATGTGCTTCGCCGCGATGGGAGTGGGTCTCCTGGTGTGTTCGCTCGGCATCGACTACGAACGGAAGATTCCAGTTTGAGGGCGAATTTCGTCACTCATTATTTTCAACAGGACACGTAGGCAATGGCATTCAAGTCCATCGAAGACATCATCGGTACAACCGTTCGGCGGGATATCAGCCGCATGGTGAAATTTTCGCAGGGCAGTCTGGAACGCGCGGCGCGTTCAATCATGGCGACGCCCAATGCACACGTCGGCATCGTCACCGGATTTTTTATTCGCAATGCGGCTCCGCCGTCGCCGGAGACAGACGGCCTTGGCGGCATGGCGCATATGGCCGCTGGTCTCGCCAACGCAGGCATACCCGTAACGGTCATCTCCGACGCGCCATGCAGCAAGGCGGTCTGGGCAATCACCACCGAATTGCCTGAAACGGTCGTGCTCGAAATCACCTCGGTTAGCAAAGCATCGGTCGTCGCGCTGCGTAACCGGCTTGCTACCGCTGACCGGCCAATCACCCATCTGATCGCAATCGAGCGTGTGGCCCCCGGAAGCGACGGCAAGCCCCACCGCGAATATGGCGCGGACATGTCGGACGATACCGCGCCGTTACATCTGTTATTCGACGACCCAGAATGGGAACGGCCGTGGATCACAATCGGTATCGGCGACGGGGGCAACGAGATTGGCATGAGCGTATTGCCTCAAGAGATTGTTCGCGACGACATACCGAACGGCCCCCTCATCGCCTCCACCACACCCGCTGATCATTTGATCGTCGCCGGCGTATCGAACTGGGGCGGCTGGGGCTTGCTAGTGGCGATGGCACTGGCTGAGCCTGACCTCGCAACGTTGCTGCTCAAGGACTTCCAGCCGGAAAAAGATCGTGCGTTCCTTACTGCAGCGGTCGAGGTGGGGCAAGCCGTGGATGACAGCCGCGTCGATAGGGCTGCGCGCCCGGTCATGAGCGTCGACCGTCTGCCGTGGGAGACGCACGCGAGCATGCTGGTCCAACTGCGCGGCGTCGCCGAAGCGTCTCTTGCCGCGCGCTAGTCGGCCGCCGACGGCCACGCGAATCCGGCACTCGCCGGGTACGCGGCCGTGGATCGAACGAGGCCATGACGGCACTCAAAGACAAAAGCGTTTGCTAAAAGCCGTAGAGCCTCGCCGGATTTTCAACGAGGATCCGATGTCTCGCCGATTCATCTTCTATCCATAGCATCAGATCGTCCAGTAGCCACGCGGCGTCCGGCTTGTTGTCCGCCGCTTGCGTCGGATGAGGCCAGTCCGATCCCCACAACATTCTGTCCGCGGCAAGTTCGGTAAATCTGCGAGCGACCGCGCCAGCGTCGGCGTAGACCGGCGCTCCGCTTCGCGATACGAGGTAGGGGCCACTCAATTTGACCCACGTACGGCCGCCGGCCAGCAGCGCCTCGACGACAGAGAACGCGGCGTGCTCCACGCCCGCCGGTTGCGGGATCTGCCCCATATGATCGATTACCAGAGGCGACGACAGACTCGCGAGCAATTGCCGATGCTCCAGGATCTGCGCTGCTGTGGCGTTGACCTGAATGTGCCAGCCGTACGGTGCAATCCGCTTTGATAGCGGTTCCATCATCGATACCGTGACTCCGACCAGGTATTCAAGGTTGAAGCGCAGCCCTCGCACGCCCGCATCGTGAAGGGTGGCCAGCTCCGCATCCGTCACGGTGGCGGGTACGGTCGCGATGCCGCGCGCATTCGTTCCGAACTGCGATAACGCATTGAGCAAGCAGCGGTTGTCGGTTCCATACGTAGACGGCTGAACAACGACATGTCGCCCGACGCCCAGCCTGCGCTGCAGCGCACGATAGTCGGCGACCGTCGCGTCTGGCGGCTGCAATTTCGCTGTCGGGTCGATCGGATACCGCGCGTCGTAAATGTGGTGATGACTGTCGGTCGTCATCGACGGCCGATCCTGTTTCACTTGCTTCAAGGCGAATCTCCTCTATCCGGCAGGGTTGGCGCTGCCGAACCGCTGAACGGAATCATACCGTCGGTGCTTGCTCACACGCCTGCCCGGTGACATTCCGGTGCGTCGCGAACCCACTCCACCCGACCGGATGCAGCAGCGCAACGACCGCCAGTACGAAGAACGTGCACTACGTTCCGGTGCCCCAAAAAGGCAGCGAAATGAGTGGATCGAGTATATGAATGCGAATTTGACAGGGGATAATCAAAGTTAGCGAGACCATCTGATAGAAACCTTCGATCATGCGTATTTCTCTTCAGCAAATTGAGACCTTTTACTGGGTCGCGCGCCTGGGCGGATTTCATGCGGCGGCGCGTCATCAACATCTCACGCAGCCGACCATTTCGGCACGCATCCAGGAATTCGAAGAGCATCTCGGGGTGAAACTGTTCAAGCGCAGCCGGAGCCGCCCCGAACTCACGCCCGCGGGCCGGGACGCGCTCGCCAATGCGGAACAGGTTCTCAAGCTGGCCGAAAAGCTCGAGCAGATCGCGAAGCGCACCGACCCCATGTACGGGCTTCTACGTCTCGGCGCGAATGAGTCCATCGCTCATGCAGGGCTTGCAGATCTACTGACGCAACTTAAGACGCGATACCCGCACATGAAAATCGAACTCACGATCGATGTGGGTGTCGCACTTGCACGCAAGCTGGGTGCGCACGAACTGGACGTAGCGATACTGAACGATTCCACCGATGCGCCACACGTCGTTCAGACGGCCATCGGATACACCGATCTCCACTGGGTTGCGTCGCCGCAGCTCGTGCCCAACTGCAATGTCGCGCCGCACACTCTTGCATCGGTGCCGATCATGACCGTCTCGCAACCGTCGTCGAACCATTCGCTTGTGATGAACTGGTTCCGCAGCGCGGGTTGCTATCCGGAAAACGTCAGCTCATGCAATTCGCTATCAATGATGTCGCGGTTGGTCGCAGCAGGACATGCGGCGGCCGTATTGTCGCCCGCGATCATGCGCGCGGAGATTGATGCCGGGCTGATTCACGTGCTCAAGACTGAACGGCCCATCACCCAGCAAGGGTTCTTTGTCGCCTATCAGGAAGAGTGTCTGGGCGGCGCGGATACGATCCTGGAGCTTGCAAAAGAGGTACTCACACGCAGTCGCGTGCTGATTCCGGGGTAGTCGGTGCAACGGCGCGACCTATTGCGCACCGTTGTCACCAGCGCGGTCATGCATACCTTCAGGTGCCGCGCCAGGGAACAGCGACAGCCGGAGTCCGACGAGCGCATGCAGCGCACCTTTGCGCCGCCTGTAGCCAGGCGCACCGGGGTCGGCCGCGCAGTCAGCCATGATCTGCCCTATGGCGGCATCGACGCCGACCGCAAGCGTCGGCGGTACGCTTTGGCGTTCGCCCGATTCGAGGCATCGTTCATAGTGCGATCGCACTTCGCCGAGCACATGATCCAATACGACCGGCAACTCTCCAGAAAACTTGCCCGAGAGTCTGCGCAGGTCGAGTGTGTTGAGCGCAATGCGCATGTCGCGCAGGCTTTCAATGGACGGGTGCTTGTAGTCGTCACTCGGCGCCACGCGCGGAATAAGCTGCACGAGCCGGTCGAGCATGCGTGCGTTCAGATCGCGCTGCTCCTCGATCGATAAATCGGTCCCGCTTAGCACGACATCCCTCCAGCTGGACAGGGTCAGTCGTGCCGTCGCCGCATCGGTTCCGAACGGGCGCATGACTCCCGTCATCACCGAGGCGAAAATCACGCCGGCCAGCCCCGAGAGATTGGCATTGAGGAAGTTCAGGATGTTGGCATCATAGGCGTTGTCGATACCGAGAAAGGTCGCAGTCGTCAACGCTACGAGCGTCGATATCAACGCCCATTTCGGACGTGGCATCAACAGTCCAAGCGGAACAAACACGAACGAGAAGAAGATGACCAGCACAGGGAAGTCCTGGCCACTCGGCAACACGACAAACAGATAGAACGCCGAAATGACGACGCCCATCGTCGCGCACTTCAGGAACGTAATCATCATGGGCACGGGCTCGTCCAGCGCGGCGAAAAAGCAGACGCCGATAGCGCCCAACGACACTGCTGCCGCACCGTCCTGCCATCCCGAAGCGATCCATATGCAGGATGAAACGAAGATGACCAGCGCCGCCGAGCCGGCGGAGAACAATGCAAGACCCTGGTCGAGAAAAGCGTGCTGCGCGCCGAGCCGCCAATGACGAAACCGCGGCCGCCAGTGCCCTCTTCCGTGAACGATGGTAAGGCGTAAAGTCCGGCAATCGACCCATAGATCGACCACTTGCCGCACGCGCCAGAGCGCGCTGGTGAGCAAGGCCGCCTGCCATGTCGTCAGTTCGTTGGGCGCAGGGTCCAGTTGCGCAATACGCTTTCGGAATAGCGGCGCCTCGCGCTCGGGGTCCTCGCTAAGCGGCGCGTCCATCCAGCGCCCGATATCGCGCAGGAGTTCGCCTAAGCTCGCGGGAATGTCGGGGCCCAATTTCTGCGCGGCCGCGAGCACGTCTGCGAGCGCCGCGGTGATGGGCAGGATCAGTTGCATCCGGCCTTGCAATTCCTCACTGCGAGCGAGAA
>JBEKNG010000296.1:0-7060 GCA_049523075.1 Paraburkholderia sp. | reverse complement strand
CCTTGTGCGCTGGCGATCAGGATACGGTCGTCCACCCAGGCCTCGCCGCGCGAGAAGAAAATCGATCGACCCTGACGCTCGAGAAATCCTTTTGCGGTCACGTATTCGCCGAGTCCCTTGTCGAGATAGTTGGTCGTCAGCGACAGTGTGAACGCGTGCCGCGCGGCTTGCCCGGGCTGCGCGTATAAGCCGGCGTACCCGGCTGCGGCATCGAGCAGGGTCGCGATCGCGCCGCCCTGCAATACGCCCTGCCGGTTAAGTTTGCTGCCGTCGATCGACATGCGGAGCTCCGCATAGCCCTCGCGCCATTGCGTCAAGCTCACGCCGAGCGATTCGAGGAATGGGTTGTCGATAGGGTGGTCCGACATGCTGGGGCCTTTTGAATACGTGATGCGGTTGGAGACGGTTGTGGAGGTTTAAAACTCTGGCCAACCGCACCAGCATACCCTCAGACCCGAAAAACCGTCGCGCAACAAACCCTCTTACCGTCCCCCACTGTCCTGGGCCATAACCAGCGCGAGCGATGAAGAAAGAATCGATTTAGCCAATTCGTCGTCATCCACTGCACGAGCGAGCGTAATGGCGCCGACGATAGTCGCGACGATGCCAAGCGCCGACTTCTCGTCGCCGCTCGGTGTCGCCTTTGCGACACGCGCGGTGAATTCGTGCACATACCGGGTCAGCAGCACCCGGACATCAGGGTTCGCATGCCGGGCCTCGCCCGCCAGTGCACACAGCGCGCATCCGCTGCCGGGATTCTTCACGTGGCGTTCGTCAAGAAACGCTTCGGCAATTGACTGCAGCGGTGTGTCCGTCCGCTTGTCTGCACCGGTTGAGAGCGCCGCCACGCGCGCCTTGCTTTGTGTGAGCGCGTACTCGAGCGCCTCCACGATCAGCGCGTCGCGCGACGCAAAGTGGCCATAGAACGCCCCGTGTGTGAGCCCCGCGCTGCGCATGCAGTCGGCCACGCCGAGTGCCTCGATACCGTGCTCGCGAATCTGCCGCGACGCGTTCTCCAAAACCCGCTGCCGGCTCTCAGCCTTCTGTGCCTGCGAATAGCCCACTTTTCTCTCCGTGACGCTTGACAATCTGCATGATGAGCATAATACTGAAATTGTGCATGATTATCAACATGCAGATTTCGAGTGTTGGCGATGCTCGTGATGGCTCGGATGCGGCCGCTGTCCTGCGCCGCGTAACAAGTTCTCGCAAAGCGAGCAGACGCGGCTCTGGACGCGATCTCGTGGCGCACTACACAGGAGAAGGAAAATGCGTTTTACCGGAAAAACAGCGCTCGTGACGGGCGGCAATAGCGGCATTGGCTTTGCTGCCGCACAACTTTTGATCGCCGAAGGCGCCCGCGTCGTCATTACGGGGCGCGATCGCGCGAAGTTGGACAACGCGGTGGCCGAACTGGGTGAAAATGCCCTCGGCATCGCCGTCGATCTCGACGATCCGGCCTCGATCGATTCGATGTTCAAGCAGATCCAGGCGGCCTACGGGTCGCTCAACATCGTGTTCGCCAACGCGGGCATCTCCGGCCCCACGCCGCTCGGCGGCTCGACCGCCGCCGCGTTCGAGGCGATTCTACGCACCAACCTCACCGCGGTTTTTCTCACCGTTCAAGGGGCTCTGCCGTTGATGGATGCGGGTGGTTCGATCGTCCTGAACGGATCGGTCATGCGCGAACTCGGCGTGCCCGGCACGGCCGCTTATTCCGCGACCAAGGCAGGCGTGACCGGCATGGCGAAGGTGTTTGCATCTGAACTCGTCACACGCGGCATTCGCGTGAACACGGTTATCCCGGGCGGCACACGTACGCCGATCTGGACACGCGGCGCGAGAGACGGGGCAACCATCGACGCGACTGAACAGGCACTTTCGGCGGGTATTCCGCTTGCTCGATTCGCCACGCCGGAAGAAGTGGCCAAAGCCGCCTTGTTCCTCGCCTCGGATGACTCTTCCGGAACCACGGCGGCGGAAATCGTGGTTGACGGTGGCACAACGGGGGCATCGAGGGGTGCGCCGCTGTTCCGCCAGGGGTAAAGAGGAAGCGCGAGAGCCTCCCTGATATTAGCAACGGCCACGCGGTCGCAAGCGATCAGGTCAATCGCTTGCGACTGGCCAAACTTAAAATGTATAGGACACCTTACCGAATGCCGTCCGGCCCAACGAGTTGTAGCCGTACGCCGTCTCGTATTGCCGGTTAAACAGGTTTGACAGGTTCGCGGATACGGTGAAATGCGAATTGACCTTGTACGCCGCGCGCAGTCCGACCGTAGTGTACGACGGCAGATAGATCGAGTTTGCCTGGTCGTCGAAAGTCGAGCCGCCGTAAAGCAGCGAGACCCCCGTGCTGAACGCGTGCAAATGGAACTCGTCCCATGTGTGATCGACACTCAGACTGACCGTCTGACGCGGACGGCGGTTCAGCCACGTCTGGTCAGTGACGTCCTGCGGATTCAGGATGCCGACCGCAAGACTGACAGGCGTCGAGTTGCCGAGCGTGCCCTTGTATGAGAGGTCGATCCCCTGGATGTGTGCCCGCCCCACGTTCACAGGGAGAAAGGTCACTGAGTCGTAGGTGATGAGGTTGTGGACGCGCGTGTCATAGACAGCGGCTGTGAAGGTACCGAACGACGTGGCGGCATCCAGTGCGGCTTCGACCGTATCGCTGCGCTCAGGCAACAGGTTCGGATTCCCGTAACCTGGATAGTACAGATCGTCGAAAGTCGGCAGACGGAATGCGTTGCCATACGAAAGCCGCGCCGTATAAATCGGCGTGATCGCATAAGCCACGGCGACATTGCCCGTATTGACCGACTGGCCCTCGATAATTTCGTGGCGCCCCGCAAGGAACACCGTCAAATCACCCAACGTGGACGACTGATGCAGTGAGACGGCCGAATCGTTGCGTGTCGGCACGCCCGAGGGGATGTCGATCGGCAGGAAGGCTTGCTCACGCGAGAAGTCGTAAGCGAGTTTCGTCTCGCCCGACAGCGTCATATTGAATAGCGTGAACCCGTGCTCCTGATGAGTCAGCGAGGTCGACGTGCTCAAGCGCGTCGAGTCGATCTCGTCGGTCGGGATACCCGGGGTGTTCGAATACAGGAACTGACGGTCGTTCGCGTAGCCGACCGACTGGTCGAACTGGGTCAAAGGCGTGATATCCAGATGGAACGCCACGCCCGTCGTCAGTTGATGATCGAGTTGCTGGTCATCGCCTCCCGCATCGTCATAGGAGAGATCGGACTTGTGATACAGGGCAAACGTGGAGATCGACCAGTTGTCGTGCGCATAGCCGAGACGTGCGTCCACGTTCTGCGCGTGGTACGGGTTACGGCCATCCTCGTGGCCATAGGCCCACGGCTCGGTCGCGTCAATGCCCGCGGCGTTGTAGTCGTGCAGGCCCAGCGAGTAGGTCAGTCCAGACAACGCAGCGAGGGGACCAGTGGACGAAATAGTGCCTGAAGTCCGGAGCTGCGTATCGAAGGTCCTGTTCGAGCCGCCGCCGGTGGAAATCGTGATCTGGTTCGGCTGATTTGATGCGTGGTTCGTGAACAGTTGCACAACGCCTCCCACTGCATCCGCACCGAACGATGCAGCCGCCGGGCCCGAAATGACTTCGACGCGGTCGAACGCGGAGGTCGGCAGATCGGCCCACTCGGCTTCGCCGCTGGTGGCAGAGCCGACCCGAATGCCGTCGATAAAGACGGCGACCTGATTCGTCGATGAACCACGGATACTGACGCCAGCCAAAGAACCGGGACCGCCGTTTTGCGAAACCGTCACGCCGGGCAATGTGGCGAGCGCTTGCGTGATACTGGGGTCGATGGGAGACAGTCGGTCCAGATCCGCGCGGGTAAGGACCTGCGTCGAGGCGTAGCGTTGATCGAACGATTGCGGCAGATGCTGAGTGTCGCCGGTCACGAGGATATTCGGCAGCGTGCTGCTTGCCGGAACCTGTTGCTCCGGTTGCGGCAACGACGAGTCGTCCGCGGCTTGCGCAATCTGGCACGCCGAGACAGTCAGAGCCGAAGTGATGATGAGACGACGGAACTTCATACGGGACATCCTTATTATTAGAAGCTCGGATGACATGCTGCGCGCGCGAGCCCGATCGTTCGGTGTCCGATACAGGTCATTACCAAACGGTTTCCTTGCCGAAGGAGGCGCAGCGATGCCAGGCCGTGCTGTGGGCGACGCAATCAACCCTCAAGCCGCGCGTCACGCGCTAGTGCGCCTTAGCTACGCGGGTGCTTGTACGCCGATGCAAGCGCCGACAGAAACGCGCAACGGAGATTCGCAACGGGACACGAAGCTGGGCAAACAACGGGATGCTGGTCTGGCTGTAAGTCCAGATCGCAGGCAATATTGGCCATGCAGAGATCTCCTGGGGATTACGCGCCCCAAAGTCGGAAGAGGGATACGACGCCGAGGTCTGACTTCCGGTTCAGGCTGAAACCGGTCACAGTGGCGCGACCGCGCTGGATTTTCACCAGCTTCCACGAGTCGTATGGGCGGCATTTTACGTGTGAACCGATGCCGGTTGAGCTAATTCTGGGTCGGCGTGGGATGGATGAGACACGGCAGGATGTCTATACGACGCGATCAGTACGCCGTCCCCACCCTAAGAATGTAGACTTGCCAGTCTGAGAAACTGGATGACCCATGCTTAGATTCGATAACCTGTGCAAACGCTACGGCGAACGCACCCTCTTTCAGGGACTGCATTACAGCGTGTCACGGATCGGCGTAATCGAGCCGGGGATGATCGGCATAACGAGGCCACCTGAAGTGGTCCCGAAACGCGATTTCGAAGGGTTTCAAGAATGCTGTTTTTTGCCGGATTTGGCAATGGCATTTTCGCTGTTATAAGCATCAAGCCGCACGGTGCGCATCCTGTTTGTCGCTGGCTGTGCGGCGAGCGTCGCTTTGGACGTTGAGCTGGAAGTCGCCAGTGATGCATGAGCCGGTCGATGGCTGCCACCGTTGCGTAATTTCAGCGAACGGTGGCCGGTGCGCAGCGCGTGGTGTTGCGCAGCTAAATCTGCAAACGGTTGATCACGATGGGGCCATATTTTCTCCCGTTTCATGTATTGGACCGCCGTCGTTACTGCGTAACGATGTGTCGGCGAAGTACGCATGCCACTGCGGTGAATCGAGTTCCATTCCCGCAAGGATGCGTTCATCTTCCGCAATGACCAGCCGCTCGATCAATGCGCGTTGCGTTACTGCGTAACGACGTGCCAGCCTGGCCAGTGCCAGGCTGGCTCGGGTGTCGATCCAGACGCTCAGGTGTCGCTCACCGTTGCCGTCATTGCCTGCATGAGGGCGCCGCGCCCGGTACGCGGCCTGCCGCTGCGCAGCTGTTTTTGCCATGTTCTTCCCCTATCTGGTTTCGTTACGCAGTAACGGTGTCCCGCGCGCGTGAGCGCGTAACGCCGCCCACGCTGTTTTCAGGCATGGGTTTGGGCTTCCGGAAACTCTCCCCCTCGATGACCACTCGATAGGCACCGTGGCGCAGCCGGTCAAGCGTGGCGGCGCCGAGGATGCGGTTGTCGGGGAATGCGTCGCCCCATTCGCTAAAGTCGAGATTTGACGTCAGGACTGACGCCGCGCGCTCGTACCTGGCGGCAATCAGATCGTGGAAGTCTTCGTCATGAGGGGCATGAAGAGGTTTGAGCGCGAAGTCGTCGACGATCAGCAGCGGTACCCGTACGAACTGCTGGAACTTGCGTTCGTAGAGCCCTGTAGCACGTGCCGCGTGCAGTTTTTTCAGCAGCTCCGTTTGCGTGATGAACAGCACGTCACGGCCCTGGCGGGCAGCGCAGTGACCCAGCGCCTGAGCCAGATGTGACTTGCCGACGCCGGTTTGACCGACTATCAGGACAGCGACCTTCTCGTCGATGTAGCGGCCGGTGGCCAGATCGTGGATATGAGCGCGGTTGAGCTTGGGTAGAAGATCGAAGTTGAAGCTCTCGAGCGTCTTGCCCAGCGCGAAGCCGGCGCGGGCGAGCCGCACGCCGAGTTTCTTCTGGTCACGCCGCGCGACTTCGTCATGCAGCAGCATGGCGAGGAACTCGGTGTAGGCGAGCTGCCCGTCGATGGCCTGGCGGTTGCGCTGCTCGAGCGAGTCGAGGATGCCCGAGAGGCGCAGTTGCTTGAGGATGGAATTCAGTTCGGGACTCGGATTCATGGTGTTCAGTGCAGAAGAATGGACTGGAGATCACGGCCGAAGCGGCCGCCGTTCAGATAGGTGTCGGCCGGCGCCGGCGTTTGTGCCGGTGCCGCTGCAGGCTGGCTGTCCAGCCCCTTGTCGAGAATGGTCTTGACGGTGCGGTACTTCGGGCTGGCGAACGTGAGCGCGCGTTCGCAGGCGGCGTTCAGGCGTGCATCGCCGACCTTCTCGCGCATCCGCACGATGCCCTGCGCGCCGCGCAGGTTCACGAGCACCTTGTCGTTGAACAGCGCGAGAATCACCGCGTGGCAGGCCGGCCCGATCTCTTTGGCCCGCGCCAGGCACCACTGCGGGTCGTGCTCAAGCCAGGCTTGAGCTTCGGGCGGCTGGTGATCCCGCACCGTGTGGCGATCGCCGGGCTTGCGCAACCGCTGATGGGTAGCAACGAGTTCATGCCGGTGGAACATCTGCACGACGGTGTCGGTCGCCTTCAGCCACAGATCCTTGCCAACCAGCGTGAACGGCACCGAGTACAGCACCTTCTTGTAAACCACGTGCCCGTCCGTATGCACCTTGACCTCGCTCCACACGGCCAGCACCGGCGGCACGTCAGGCAGTCTGGTGAGCAGCGGGCGCTCGATGGCGAAGCGTGTCAGCGGCTGTTCGCGGGTCGTACCGTGCTCCCGGGTGCCAGCCTGCTGCATGACCCAGTCGCGCAACTGCCGGTTGGCATCGGCCAGATCGCGGAACTCGCGCAGCGGCACGAAGGATTTTTTGACATATTTGACGCCCGATTCAACGATTCCTTTTTTCTGCGGGTCGCGCGGCGGGCAGGCATCAATCCGGAAGCTGTATCCCTCAGCCAGCGAGGCGTACGAG
>JBEKNG010000295.1:0-7079 GCA_049523075.1 Paraburkholderia sp. | reverse complement strand
CGTCGTTCCGAAGCCGAACGTCTACCTGGTCGTCGCAATGCTGGCCGGTGCCGTGATCCTGCTCGGTGCGCTTTGGGCATGCCGACGGAACATCGCAAGCGCAGTGATTGCCTTATGCGGCCGTGTTCGATGGCTCGGGGCGCTGCGAGCTCGGTGGGACAAGTTCCGTCAGAGTGTGGGCCAGCAGATGAGCGTGCTCATGACGGGGTCTAGCTATCAGTTCGCCGGCTTGCTGGTGTTCACCACCCTGCAATGGCTGCCTCGCTATGGCGTGCTGTGGTTCGTGCTGCTCGAACTCGGCTACCGGTTGCCATTCGGATTCGTGTGGGCTGTGCAGGCTGTGGTGCTGCATGCGGCGCTTTGGACAGGCATACCGGCCGGCGGCGCCGCCGGCGATCTGGGGCTTGCGGCGGCATTTGCAAACTGGATTCCACAAGATGCGATGGCGACAGCACTGATCCTTTGGCGCTTCGCGACGCTCTATGCTCCGTTGATGCTTGGCGCCGTGGCGTTTGTTGCGCTTGCCTGGCGTCGGGGCTCGGCAATGTCGGCTGCGGAATAAGGATCTCCGGAAGCATCAAAGCATGCTCGCGCGGCTTTCTGATTCGTACCGAAAACGGTGCCCGGTCAGTATGATCGACCCCCATAAGGAATAGACGAAACGCCAGAGGCGTAACGCGGCAACGCGGAACTCGCCCAAAATCCGTCGACTGCTTTCTGTGCAACGATCCTACCTGCCATCGCTTTGACCGAAGCTCAACAAATTGCCAACGCCGTCGAGAGTAACGCTTTGCAACCCGCCAGCTAGAGCGGTAGTGCCGGCGAGGCCCGACCCGGCGTAGCAGCAACGAGCAATACGATCTTCCGCATCTACTCGATGACCAAGGCTGTGGGCAGCACCGCCGCGATGATTTTGATGGACCGCGGCAAGCTCAATCCCGATACGCCTGTGGCAGAAATCCTGCCCGAGTTCGCGAAAAAGCAAGTGCTCGAAGGCTTCGACGCTCAAGGCAAGCCGCTGATGCGACCGCCTCGCACGCAGGCCACTGTGCGGCATCTCGCCACTCACACCTCTGGACTGACTTACGAGTTCTGGAACGCGGAACTCCAACGCTACATGGAGTCCACTGGGCAGCCTAGCATTCTATCGGGCTTGCGCGAAGGGCTGGACTACCCGCTCATGTTTGATCCGGGCGACCGCTGGGAGTATGGTATTGGCATCGATTGGCTCGGTCAGGTGGTCGAAAAAGTGGACGGCCGCGCAATTGATGACTTTTGTCGCGATGAGCTTTTCCTCCCTTTAGGCATGCAGGACACCAGCTTCGAGGTGGAGCCCGATATGGTGCCGCGTCTGTCTAGCGTGCGCATGCGCGGGGAGGACGGATTTTTCGCCGGGGTCGAGCTTGCACCGCCTTCAAGACCAGCGTTCTACGGCATGGGTCACGCGCTTTACTCAACCGCTCCGGACTACATGCGCTTCCTACGGATGTACCTCAACAAGGGGCAGCTCAACGGCCGTCGTATCCTGAGCGAAGCGGGCCTGGCGCGGTTGCTGACGAATCAGATCGGTGACACTTCGACTGCACCGCTTAAGACAGCCGCCCCGTCGATCACTGCCGACGCCGAGTTCTTCCCCGGCCGCAAGAAGTCGCACAGCATGGGCTTCCAGCGCATCGATGAAGATGTGCCCGGCATGCGCTCGGCCGGCTCGCAGTTCTGGGCAGGTGTATGCAACACGCACTTCTGGTTCGACCCGAAAAAGGACGTGATCGGGATCATCATGACGCAAACGCTGCCGTTTGTTGAACCGCGCTTTATGGGCATGTACGAAGCCTTCGAACGCGGTGTCTATCGAACACTCGCAGAGTAATCTGCTGCTCGACGGAAAGAAGATGATTGTCCGCTGTCACGCGCGGAGCCGCCGGTTGAATGTCCAACCGCGCGCGCTGGCGAATGGCAGGAGATGGCCGGTTGCACCCACTGAGCCATGACGCCACAAAGCCGCCACCCGTGCAGGAAGAAAAGTTTCAAACGGCGGATTACGGAGAAGCGCGCCGAACGCGTACAGTCGGCCACGCGAAACCGTTCAGTTGCATGCAACATCTGACGTTCGAGGGCAGCTTTGCGCGCAAGATGCGCCGGTGGCTCTATCTGAGCTATTCTCGACATGCGTCGGACCGGCGATCAACACTCTCCGTCACGCTGTAAGAGTGTCGGAGTTCAGCGACACCGGTGAAGTGCCGTGATCGACCAGATGCAGCCGGTAGCCGCGTAGGTCCTCGACGGTGGCAGTATCAGGCGAGCGCCCAAGGTATCGGGAGAACTCGCGCACGACGCGCAGATGGTTGGCTTGCGTCCTGGGGGAAAGCTGGCGCATGCGCATGTCGTCGATCACGCGCTGACGCAGCTGGCTCAGCCGGAGCCCCCTACCGCGCGAGCGGTTTCGTTCGTCGCCCCGTTGCGGCCCGTCGCCGTTCACGGCCACTGACATTCGCGAACACCCCAGAATGGCACCGGGGCATCTGGGTACTGGACCGTCTACACCTTCAAACGCTGGCTGACCGAGACAAAACGGTCGGCTGCGGTGCCAGCGTTCCGATGGCAGGAATTGCACAAGACAATGGGCCGCCTTCCGTCCTGCACAACTTGGTTATTTCCCCGGGGCGCTGACTTCGCTAAGCAACTTCAGGTCTTCCGGAGAAAGTTGCAGGCGCGTCGCCGCCACCAGACTTTCCAGTTGTTCCACCGAGGTAGTGCTCGCGATCGGCGCCATCACGCTCGGCCGTGCGATGATCCAGGCTAGCGCCACGCTCGAAGGTGTGGTGTCGTTGCGTTTGGCCACTTCAACGAGCGCATCGACGATTCGTAGTCCACGGTCGTTCAGGTACTTGTTCAGGAATGGACCACGTGCACGCTGCTCAATGTCCGCTTTCGAACGGTATTTCCCGCTCAGGAAACCGCTCGCCAGGCTGAAGTATGTGACTACCGCCAGTTTGTGCGCCTGCGCGACCGGTTCGAGATCCGTCTCGTAACCTTCCCGATCGTACAGATTGTACTCAGGCTGAAGCACCTGATACGTCGGCAAACCCGATTCCTTCGATACTTTCAGCGCTGCCTCAAGCCGCGCGCCGGTGAAGTTCGACGCGCCGATCACACGCACCTTGCCCGCCTTGATCAACTTCTGATACGCGCCGAGCGTCTCTTCCATCGGCGTCGTTTCGTCGTCGAAGTGAGAAAAATAAACGTCGATGTAATCGGTTTGAAGACGGCGCAGCGAATCGTCGACGGCTGCCTCGATATTCGCGGCCGACAGTCCCAGGCGCGTCTTCAACCTGCTGACCTTGGTCGCAAGCACGATCTTGTCGCGCTTGCCGCTTTCCTTGAACCACTTTCCGATGACCCGTTCGGACTCGCCGCCCTGATGGCCCGCGGCCCACTGCGAGTAGGAGTCGGCGGTATCGACGAAGTTCAAGCCGTGGTCGACGAACGCGTCGAGGATGGAGAACGACGTCCGCTCATCGGCCGTCCAGCCGAAGACGTTGCCGCCGAAGACAAGGGGTGCGACCTGAAGATTCGAGGTTCCGATGATGTGTTTTTGCATGGCTTTTTTCGCGTACGGTATTCGGTTGGAAACGAACGCAAAAGGATACGCGCTAATACGGCAGCTCGCTTGCAAAGCGCTCGAGACATTTGGCTTGTGTTCCGGGTCGCGATCGACCCATGACGGGCGCGCGCGAACGGCCGATATGTGGAGCCATGTTCATGATCGAAGAAGGAAGCCGGGGATTCGGGTTATGCTCGCCGCTGGGCGCCCCGCGACCGTGCTCGCGAATCCTCAACGACACTGTGCTATGCCTCTATGAAAAAAATCGGCTTTCTCTCTTTCGGTCATTGGACCAACTCTCCGCATTCGCAGGCGCGGTCGGCCGCCGATGTCCTTCTGCAATCTATCGACCTGGCGGTGGCCGCCGAGGAACTAGGCGCAGATGGAGCGTTCTTTCGTGTCCATCACTTCGCTCGACAGCTCTCGTCCCCTTTTCCGCTTCTTGCGGCAGTGGGTGCGAAAACCAGCAGGATTGAAATCGGGACGGGCGTCATCGACATGCGTTACGAGAATCCGCTCTACATGGCGGAAGATGCTGGAGCTGCCGATCTGATCGCCGGCGGACGGCTGCAGCTCGGCATCAGCCGTGGCTCCGGCGAACAGGCTATCGAGGGTTGGCGCTATTTCGGTTACGCACCTGAGGAAGGCGAGACCCATACCGACCTCGCGCGGCGCCACACGGAAGTATTCCTTGAGGTGCTTCGAGGCGAGGGCTTTGCTCCGCCGAATCCGAGGCCGATGTTCCCCAATCCGCCAGGCCTCCTACGCGTCGAGCCTCATTCCGAAGGTCTTCGTGACCGCGTCTGGTGGGGTTCGGGCTCGAATGCAACTGCGGTCTGGGCGGCCAGGATGGGGATGAACCTGCAGACCTCAACATTGAAAAACGACGAAACTGGCCGCCCCCTTCATGTTCAGCAGGCAGAGCAGATTCGAGCTTACCGTGAGGCCTGGAAAGACGCCGGGCATCCGCGAGAACCACGAGTGTCGGTCAGTCGCAGTATCTTCGCGCTTGCGAACGACCAGGACCGGATGTATTTTGGTCAAGGCGCCCAGAGCGATGATACCGTCGGCGTCCTGGACGGTGATGTCCGGACGGTTTTCGGCCGGAATTACGCTGCCGAGCCCGACGTCCTGGTGACCGAGTTGGCGAAAGACGAGGCAATCGCGGCGGCTGATACTCTGCTTCTCACCGTGCCAAATCAATTGGGCGTGGAATACTGCGCTCATGTTATCGAGTCAATTCTCACGCACGTCGCGCCCTCTCTCGGTTGGCGATAGGACAACGTGAATTGCACAGCTTGTTAGCTCCCCTTCGGTCCCGTAGGCAGCTCCTCGAGCTTTTCCACGTAAAGCTGCATCCTTCGAGTGGCATTAAGATCAATTGCCTTCAGCGGCGCCCGGGCTGGAAACATTCTCATGACCCGAGCTAGACGAAGACGGCGCCGCACCGCCGTAGGAATCGCCCGATGCTGCTCTGCGAGTCCACCAGTGAGCACCTTCGACTGTTTGTTCGCTTTGGCCTCGCTGTGAAACAGGTGCGCCGACCGACGGCCGGTAAAATGGAGCTGGCCCGTAACCACTCGCAATGGCGGAAGCTGAGAGGAATGCTGACGCCGCAACGAAGGTCGCGGCGATGCGCTTGCTGTCCATAACTAGACTCCGATATATTCGCGAACTTTATTACGCCAATTGAACTCGGCGCAATACCACGCAAAACAGAAGTCTAGGATGTGTACACCGAAAGTCTATGTCACTGGGGTGAAATCGCCGTTGCTGTAACAAAAAGAATCGACCGGAACCCTCGCACGGCCTGTTCGCAGCCCACACAGACACCTGTCCCTCGATTCCTTTCGTCCGACAGGGGCACCAGGTCGAGGGCGATCGCGGAGAGACTAGGGTCTGGGGACATGCCATCCTGCAGCAGGAAGATATCCTGATGCAGGAACGCTACGCTGCAAGCGGGACCATCTTTCACAACAACAAAGCTGTTGAAGCATCTGGAGTGCTGGGTCATTTCTATACAGATGGAGAGGCGCAGCAGCGCTGGACTCGCTTGGGCGTGAGCATGGATAGACATTCACGGTTATTTGCCATGCCCGCCGGCCGAGCCACCAGCAGCGCCTCCGGCAGTGCCGCCGTGACCCATGCCTCCACTGGGAGCCGCGCCGCTGGGCAACGCGCTGCCACCACCAGCGCCGCCAACTCCACCTCCAGCGGCGTGGGCGCCTGGATTGCCGGACACGCCATTGCCGGGGTGCATGCCGTCGGGGCCATGAGGCCCCTGGCCCGGCCGGCGAATCCGAGAACCGCCGCCATCGTTTACCGGCGGACAGTTCATCGAGCTGTCCGCGTGGCTGCAGACAACTTGCGCGAAGGCCACACCCGGAGCTATCAAAGGCGCAGCCAGGGCGGCCAAGACGGTTAACTTCGTAAGTAATCTGGGCATGATGTTTCTCCCTCCTTTAAATGCTTAAACGGCCGCCGACGCACGAATATTCCACCGTGCAGGGAGTCGGCGATTCGGCGGCGTCGGTCATACGTGCATTTCAGAAGTGGCACGGAGACTTCCATATTGACCGGGCGCCGCCGCTAAGAACCTCATTCGCAACGTCGGTGCCCGGTGCGACAGCCGGCCCAAAAGAGTCAGCCTGTCAGCGCGACGCCTGTTGAAAAGATGGAGGCACGCAATCGCGCTGGATTTGGACGGCCTAATGCTGCGACTGGGTGTCGCTCGAGGAGAGAGGCACAGGCGGAATGCGGACCTGCCGGTAATCTGTCGTGGGTTCATGAGACCACGTGGAAGGCGAGGAGCGAGGCGCGCGGCGAGACGGATAGCGCATGGCTTGCAACGCTGGTCTCTGCTAGAAATGCTGTTTACGATCGCATAAAAGTCCCTGCCTGCGGTTTGTGCAACAACAAGAAATCCGAGCTCGAGCACTATCTGACAGCCGTCCTTCCATCTGGCGTAGCAATTGGACGGAAGACCGAGATAAGCCTACACATGTCCGATGTTTGGGTATGTCCTAATGACACCGACGCGCGCCTCACAGCGAAGGTTACTTCGATCGTTTCGCAACCCGCGAAAGGCTTGATCGACCAACTCATCGACATACTGATCGGTAAGGGGAGCCGATCGGAACAGCAATCGGTAGTAAATTGCACCAAACAGTGCATCTACAACGAGCTCTGCGTTGGTATCCGTCCGCAGCTCCCCGGACCCTTTGCCCCGTTCCACCGCGGCGACAGTATCCTCGCGTCTCGAATGAACGTGCTGTTCATAGAATTCCTGTAGTACCGTGTGCTCGCTCTGACCTTCGGCAATCAAGTCGGCAAGATCTTGCCCAGGGGTCCATTGAACGCGACGATTAGTCGCCGCAAACGTTGCCTAAGATTCTCCTCGGCATTGGATGCTTCGACTGCATCGGGATAGCGTTCCATCCGTTCGGAGAACATCGATATCACCAGCGCCGCCTTC
>JBEKNG010000294.1:0-7102 GCA_049523075.1 Paraburkholderia sp. | reverse complement strand
AACGAGGATTTGATTGCCACGCGCCTGCCGGCCTTGAGGGAGGCGCGGGCACATATCGAATGGGCGCTTCGCCGGGCGCCTGCCCTTGTTCATTCGATTCGTTCGTCCTAGCGCGACGTCACTCCAGTGATCACCTGGTCATTGAGCTAACCAGCTTTGCTCGTGCGGACTGCCACGAGCATTGAGTCTTTATGGTGAGGGCGTTCATTCCATTGAGTTCGAGCCGATCTCTGGCTTGCCACCTTTCGTACAGAGGTGGTCGAGAAGATGCATCGCTGCTATTGGAAAGGGCCTCGTTGGTTTGAATATCAGGTTGAGCTGCCGTCCGGCCCACGGTTCTTCGAGCCGCACTTTCACGTAGTCGGAGTGGTCCCGGTCGGCAAGTGCGATTTCCGGGACAATGGCGATTCCCAGTCCGGCAATGACCATATTGCGAATCGCCTCGAAGTTAGTGACCTGGATGGCCAGACGCATAGGACGCCCAAGCGCTTTCGCCGCCTGGGTAGCAAGGGCAAGAATGGAGGCACCGTCTTGCATGCCGACGTGCTCGTAGTCGAGGGTCTCTGCGAATTTCACGCTTTCGCGTCGACCTAAGGGGTGGTCCGCAGGCGTGATCAACACTAACCGGTCAGTGCGGAACGGTCGTTCCGACAGGCTTTCGTCGATATAGGATGCGGCGCATATACCTATATCCGCATCACCGCCGAGTACATCCCGCGATACCTGTCCGCTGAGACGTTCGACAAGCCCGATCCGAACACCCGGGAAACGATTGACAAACGACTTGAGCTCCTTCGGCAAATAATGCGCCATCGCCGTCAGGTTGACGGACAGCCGCACCAACCCGTGCACCCCGTCTCTATGCTGTCCCATCTCATTTTCGATTTGTTGCAAATGGTCCATCACGATCTTCGCCCGCCGGTATAGCGCGACGCCCGCGGGCGTCGGTTCGACGCCTCGGCTACGGCGATGCAGCAACAGCGTTCCGGCGGCCCGCTCCAGGTCCGAGATGCGGCGACTGACAGCGGACACTACGACATTCCCCCGCTCGGAAGCGGCAGAAATACTGCCTCCTTCAATCACAAAAATAAAGAGCCGCAAAGTCTCAATATCGAAACGCATGATGTGACCAATCCTCTACATAAATCTCGGGCCGGAGAGCATTGCCGGTCCGTGACAGCAGGTGTCGTGAACGGTCAATTCAGTCCGATCCTCGAGTTGTTATCCTCACTGGCAAGCATCTCCTACGCTTTCGATGACGGATAACCATGGCTTACCCCCAAACCCTGCTTGAAAAGATTTGGCAGCGACACGTCGTTTCACAACTGGATGACGACTATTTTTTGCTGTACGTCGACCGGCACTTGTTGAATGAGGTGACGAGCCCTCAGGCATTCGACGGCTTACGCGCCGCCTCACGCAAACCGTGGCGCGCTTCATCGGTACTGGCGACCGCAGACCATAATATTCCCACAACAAATCGCCTTGCGGGCATGCATAACGAATCGGCCAAGCGACAGTTCGCGGCCCTACAGCAGAATTGTAGCGAATACGCCTTACGCTTTTTCGAGCTGACGGACCGCAGGCAAGGAATTCTGCACGTCGTCGCACCCGAGCTGGGTGAGACCCTGCCTGGCATGACGATAGCGTGTGGCGATTCGCACACCACGACACACGGTGCATTCGCCGCGCTGGCGCTTGGCATCGGCACATCGGACGTTGAGCAAATTCTCGCAACGCAATGTCTGGTTCTGCGCCGGCCAAAGACGCTGAACGTGCAGATCAGCGGCGAACTACCGTGCGGCACCTACGCGAAAGACGTCGCACTGGCGTTTATCGGCCAATATAAAACCGACTTTGCCACCGGGTTTGCATTGGAATTTTCAGGCGAGACGGTATCTGGATTCAGCATGGAAAGCCGCATGACATTGTGCAACATGGCAGTGGAAGCTGGAGCCCGCTGTGCCCTGATTGGTGTCGACAGGACGGTGATCGACTATCTCGACGGACGCCCGTCCAGCCCGGTTGGTACAGAGTGGGAAGACGCAAAGCGGCTGTGGTCGACGTTGCACAGCGATCCCTCGGCCGGATTCGACAAGACGGCCGTGTTCGACGTGAGCAACCTGCGACCCCAGGTGACGTGGGGAACGACGCCTGCCATGGTCACGAGTATCGATGGACGCGTGCCGGACCCTGCTGCCGAGTCGACTCACGAGCAGCGCCTGGCGGCAACGCGCGCACTCGACTACATGGGACTGAATGCAGGAACGCGGATTCGGGAAATCAGGCTTGATAAGATTTTCATCGGCTCGTGCACCAATGCGCGCATCGAGGATCTGCGCGCTGCCGCCGATGTCGTAAAGGGCAGGAAGGTCGCATCCACAATCCGGCAGGCGTTGGTCGTACCCGGCTCTGGGAACGTCAAGTACCAGGCAGAAGCAGAAGGTCTGGACCAGATTTTTGTCGAGGCGGGGTTTGAATGGCGAGAACCGGGCTGCTCCATGTGTCTTGGGATGAACAACGACAGTCTTGGCGAAGGTGAACGCTGCGCTTCAACCTCGAATAGAAATTTCGAAGGAAGACAAGGGCGTGGTGGCCGCAGCCATCTGGTGAGCCCAGCCGTGGCGGCCGGATCAGCTATCGCCGGACATTTCATCGCCCCAGAGGAGCTCTGAATGAAACCATTTGTCATTTTGAAGACCTACCCGGTGCCAATCGACCGAACCGACGTCGATACCGATGCGATCCTGCCGAAACAGTACATGGCGTTGACCACCCGCGTCGGGTTCGGCGATTACCTCTTCGACAACTGGCGATATGCCGAGGCTGGCCAGCCCGGTGATGACACAGCGAAGCGAAACAAACGACCCGACTTCCCACTTAATCAGCCTCGTTATCAGGGCGCGCAAATCATGTTGTGTCGCGCCAACTTTGGATGCGGATCGAGCCGCGAGCATGCCGTTTGGGCGTTGGCCGACTGGGGGATCAAAGCCATCATCGCACCCAGTTATGGTGATATCTTCTACGGCAACTGCTTCAAAAACGGCATACTTCCGATAAGGATGCCGGCCGAAGTTGTCGAAGAGTTGTTCAATGACCTGGGCCGGACGAACAAACCGGCACTCATGACGATCGACCTCCCTGAGCAGCGGGTCGTTTGCCAGGGCGGAAAGAGTTATCCGTTTGACCTCGACGCCTCCCGCAAGAATTCTCTGCTGTCGGGCCTTGACGAAATCGGACAGATATTGGCTAGCTACAGCGAGCGAATAAAAACGTTCGAAAAGACCCACTTCGCCACTGAGCCTTGGTTGGCATGACGCGAGATCATCATCTCTTTGAGACCCCGTAGACTCAGCAAGCGGGCCGGGTACCACCACGCGTAAAGCACGATCGCGACGAGCGCTCATCGACGAACCGACCGGCTCTCGCGCTGGATCGTTCAGCTCCAGGCTCGCGTACGTCGGTATCGCGCTGTTGGCCGTTGCCAACAAGCGCCCGCGCATCCTGCGGGCGATTCTGGTCAAGGGCGAGCGCTTCGATCCCTCGCGTGTCTCCACTCCCTCAACCTTGAGCCAGCCAAGGTAGGACAACAGCACGAACAGGTAAATTCGCAGCGTCACCTAAAAGCGTGGCTTCGTAATCCACTCGCGCAGAGAACAGCCACCAACCGACACGTGAACGCGAGCGGCGCATGCGTGGTTTTCGCGACCCGAAACGCACACAGAAATTTCTCTCTTGCTTCGGGCCGATCCGGCAACATTTCGTGCTCAAGCGGCATCTGCTGCGCGCATCACTCTTTCGCAAACAACTCGCAGCACGGTTCGTCGCGTGGCGCGAAATCACCGAAGTCACCGGAAATCCGTCCTAGCCGTTCTGAGGAATGCTCTTTGCTGCCGTTCTTCCGCCTCAACCTCGACAAGTTGACAAAGCCATTGGTCCTATACGGCGATCTGTGACAGGTAGTCTCTGCGTGAGGATCTGGCTGTTTGGCAAAAGCTCAACGTGACCGCTTTTCGCGCCACCTGCATAGCGGCGGCGGTGCCCGAGGCGATGGGCAAACCCTACGAGGGCGGCAACGACGACGCGGCCGGGATGTTGCGCGCTTTCCAGCAGGGCCACCGGAGATAACTGACGATGGCGGTGTACATGAAGGCCGTTCTCTACTGGCAAAGATGAGGACAATCGTGCCGCTTCAAAGTCGAACCCGCCGCCGATCAGCCGGACCCGGTGGGCGTTGCACCGCGTGGGCCGAAGAAGACGGTGGTTAAGGCCGTGAGGGGGGCGCTGCATCCGTAACCCCATTGCGCGCGAAACATACGCTGGCAATCGTCCGCACGAGGGTGTAGACTGAATTATAGACTGAACGGTTCCATACTAGATCATGCGCTCATTCGATACCCAAGCCGCTCCAGGTCGTCCTCGCGAGTTTGAGCTTGATGAGGCGGCTGAGGCCGCCATGCAGGTGTTCTGGTCGTATGGGTATAACGGCACGTCGCTGCCCGATCTGATCGAAGGCACGGGGCTATCACGCGGCAGTTTGTACAAGGCATTCGGGGACAAAAAGGGTCTGTTTTTGGCTGCGCTCGATATATATATCACGCGAGCTCGTGAACGTATATCGTCGATGCTGCAGGGGCCGGGGCCCGCCAAAGAGGCGATTCATCAGTCACTTTTGCGTTACGCGCAGATGTCGAGCGGGGCAGCAGGGCAGCGAGGGTGCCCGCTGGTGGCGACCGCGACCGAGATGGTGTCGCATGACGCGGAAATCGCCGAGCGGGTCGGCGCCATGTTTGCCTGGCTGCAGGATGCATTCGCGCGGGCCATTGAGCGTGGCCAGGCAGAAGGCGGAATTGCCGCGGACCTGGACAGTGAGACGCTGGCGCGATTGCTGTTGTGCCTGACGCAAGGCATGCGTGCCGTCGGCAAGACCGGGTTGGCGAAAAAGGACGTGATTGAGGTCGTCGATGCCGCGATGCGTATTCTCGAATAATTTTTTGCCTATTTGGGAACCGATCGGTTCCTATCGGAGGGGATCATGAATCCTGCAACCACGATGCCCCATCAGGCCGTTACGAGCCACGATCCGCACCGCTGGGCGGCGTTTGCGGTATTACTGGTAGGCGCGTTTCTGCCACCGCTGGATTTCTTCATCGTCAATGTTGCTCTGCCGTCGATTCGCCAGGGGCTGGGCGCCACGCCCGCCGAAGTCCAATTGGTGATTTCGGGCTATGCGGGCGCCTATGCAGTGTTTCTGATCACCGGGGGCCGGCTAGGTGACCTGTTCGGCCGGCGCCGCGTATTTCTGGCTGGACTCACAGGGTTTGGCCTGTCCTCGGTGCTATGTGGATTCGCGGTGTCTCCGATGATGCTGATCGTCGGCCGTACCCTACAAGGATTGAGTGCTGCTGTGATGGCACCGCAGGGGCTCGCGTCCATCCATGCGCTATTTCCGGACCATGAGAAATCACGCGCGTTGGGTTTCTATGGCGCAGCCATCGGCCTTGCGGCCGTTATCGCCCAGACGCTAGGCGGCCTGCTGATCTCGGCCAATCTTTTTCATCTGCATTGGCGGATCATTTTCCTGATCAACCTGCCGATTGTCGCGGCGGTGTTTCTGGGTGGTCTGCCGCTCTTGCCCGATACACGCAGCGATCATCCCGCGAGACTCGACCGCGCGGGTGTTGTGTTGTCGGCGCTCGCGCTGGGTTTGCTGATCATGCCGTTGGTGGAAGGCCGAGAAGCAGGATGGCCGTGGTGGTCGTTGCTCATGCTGGCCGCGTTTCCAGTGGCCGGCCTGACCTTTTGGCGCTATCAGTTGGTGCTCGCACGCCATGGTGGCACGCCGCTGCTCAGCCCCGAGGTCATACGCATGCCGGGCTTGCTGGTGGGCTTGATGGGCGTGCTGCTTTTCTACGTGATGTCGGCGTTCTTCCTCACGTTTTCGGTCTACCTGCAAGATGGGCTTGGCGCCAGCGCGCTGTCGGCTGGGCTCATGTTCGTGCCCTGCGGCTTGGGCTTCTTCATCGGCCCGCTCACGACACCGCTCGCCGTCCGGACCTTTGGTCGCTTTGTTCCCGCCATTGGCATGCTGTGCGAGGTGCTTGGCTGCGTGCTTCTCTGCGTGGTTGTCGCGGCGGTGCCCGCGGGCCATTATCCTGCTCGATTGTCAATGGGCGCTGCGTTGTGGCTGATCGGCTTCGGACAAGGATGGGCGTTGCCCACGCTCGTGCGCAGTGTAATCGATAGGGGATCGGCAGGCGGCTCCGGCATGATTTCGGGCGTCGTGAATTCGGCCTTGCAGATTAGTGCGGCGCTCGGAGTGGCCGTGATTGGTGGCGTTTTCTATGCGGTGGCGGGCGTGCATTCGTCGCCGGCTTCGATGGCGCACGCGTTCATCGTTGCAATGCTGAGCGTCGCCGGTTGCCTTGTCGTGTCCGCGGTATTGTCGGTGCGAGCGTCGGCGACGCCAAAAGGTAGCGTCGGCAGACGAGGGTCGGGTGGCTGATGTCGTGGGCGGCCTCAGGGCTCGCTTCGCTTCACTCGTACGTGGGCAACATGGCGTGCGTGGGCGGTCGTGCATGATGCTGGCATTGCAAATGCCTTGCCAGGCGGACGAACGACCGCCCGTCGAACTTCGTCTAGAACCGATGCACCACGTCCACTTGCACCCCGCGCGCGTCGGCGCCTGCATAGGCAAGTGGGGCAGCATTTGCCGCGCCAAAAGCCTTTTTCAGCAAGGCCATCAGGCATCAGGGCCAGCCGCCGGAGACGATCACGCTCGATGGCTATGCCGCCTCGCACCGCGCGGTGCGCGAGATGAAGGCCGATGGTCTGCTGCCTGAGGACACGAAGATCCGGTCCTCGAAATATCTGAACAACCTGATCGACCAGGATCATCGCCACATCAAATCCAGAACGAACGTGATGCTCGGCTTCAAACGGTTTGGGAGCGCCGCGACCACGGTGTCAGGCATCGAGTTGATGCATCGCATTCGCAAGGGCCAGTACAATCTCGCGAAGCTCGGCCTCAAGGATACCGCTGCGCCCGCGGTATGGCATGCTGTACTGTTTAGGAAGGTCTGAACAACCCGTTTTCTGATTC
>JBEKNG010000293.1:0-7111 GCA_049523075.1 Paraburkholderia sp. | reverse complement strand
CTCTCGAGCTGGCCGCACGTTGTGACATGTCGGTCGAATGGGCGGAGACGCTGCTATCGCGTTACGGTACCCGTGCATCCGCAATCGCAGCGTTTTGCTCAGCGGTGCGCGACGACGTCCCGGACCATCCGCTCGAGAGCGAGCCGGGTTACACGGTGCGGGAAATTCAGTATCTATGTGTGCACGAAGCAGTGACGCATCTTGCGGATCTGCTTTTCCGCCGGACGACGATTGCAATCTCTGGCCGCTTGTCCGATACCGTGTTGGCGGAAACAGGGAGCGTCGCTGCGCGAACGTTGGGATGGGATTCGATCCGGGCACGGCGGGAAATCGAGGCCGTCCGCGAGATCGCCCGGCAACGCCATGGGATCGTACTTCGCGATACAGAGCTTGCGCATTAGCCGGACATTTCCGCGCACGCAACGGTACTGTCATTTCTGACAGTTATCGACCCGGTAGTCGGCGTGCATAATCGGCTTTCGTGAATCGGTCGGTGGCACCGGGAAGGCGAAAGCCCGCCCGGCGTAGCAGTAGAGCCCGACGCATCGCCCACGAGCCTGGCGCCGTGCCCGCATGACGCCACGAAAAGTTTTGAGCCTTACCGAGGGCTGCTGGAACCTGAGAGCATGAAAAAAGAATGACGAGCGGGCCCGCGCGGCGAGCGTCACGACGGGCCCGCCGCAACATGGAACGCGCACATCGCGCCGCTGTTGGTGTTTTGTTCTTTACACCCTGAAACGGTAGGGCACCACTCCCGGGCGGTGCGCTCAGATGACCAAGGTGGCTTAGGCGGTATAGATCAACCCCATTGCGATTGCCTTGACGACCGCTTGTGTCTTGTTGGTCGCAGCCAGTTTTAGCAGCACGTTGTTGACGTGAAAATTAACGGTGCGCTCGGAGATATTCAGGATCTGCCCGATCTCGTAAGAGGTTTTTCCTTCGCCCGTCCAGCACAGCACCTCGCGTTCACGCAGGGTCAGTGTCGCGGCACTTTCAGGCGCGAGCACGGGCATCAGGAAGCGGCTCATGAGCGTGTGCGATACGTTCGCGAGCCAACTCATCGGAAGCGTCAACGAATCGACCTCGGTTTTCTTTAATGCATCAGCCGGGCGGGACAGCGTCAGTAGGCCGAACGCTCCCTGTGCGGCCCAGCTCGATTGGGCGGCGCCCACCTTCAGTCCGAAATCGTGGGCATCGGACCAAAGACGTTTCGCGTCGCCGTCTGTGGATTCCGGCCAGACAATGAGTTCCGAACCGCGCATGCCTGCACGGACCGTCGGGTCAATGTCGAGAAAGCTGCTCGCCTGATAGTGTTCCATCCACCCTTCCGGGTAGGTATCGAAGATGGCGACCACGGGTTTCGATACGGGTACCGACATCCGGATTCCATAACAACAATATTCGAACCCGAGCTGTTCCGCGAATGACGCAATCTGTTGGAACAGCTGATCTTCGTCTTTCGCTGCGAGAAACCGCTGGTAAGCATCATGAAAGCGTGCGTCCATCATCACCTCCCCGTAGCGACGTCGAGTTGCAGTGGGTCGCTGCAGATCCAGCGAACAGGTGCCGTGCCCCCTATGAAACCGTTGCCGATACAACTTAATCCAGCGTTGGCAGTTGGCTCTGTTGCTATTTCCGGGCATGTGCTGACCGGTTGCTGATCCAAGAGACTGGCGGGCCGAACGGACATTGGGCGTGCTTTTTGGTATAAATCACACCAGAATTCACTTATAAACAAAATCGCGCCGGTTTTCAATCTCCATTCAAGATTGCGGCGAATAACGCGAAAGCCGCTCGCCTGGTCGACATAGAACGGCAGCCCAAGCGAGATGGCCTCCATAGAGTAGCCACCCGCTAAGCCGCGCTTCGGATCGAATAGCGCTTCGTCCTCGACGATGCTGGCCATCGTGATGCCCTTGAGTCAGAAGGGCGTTTGCGGATGAATAGAGGCGTGGGTCCAAAAAAATACCCGCCTTGCGGCGGGCAAGTCCACATCATCATCCGATATGGAGAGGAGACGCTTTCACGATAGCCGCGATATTCGTTGATTGCAATTCGCCAAAAATCGGCGCGTCCGTTCGTTTTCATTGACTCGATGAGCGCGTCGAACACGTTTCGGCGTTCTTTGGGATGGAACGGAACTTGCGACTTGTGATGTCGAGGTGACTTTGTGAGGTCATCATCGAACCAACCAATGAGGAAGCGAAATGAAATCCAAAGCTATCGGTCTGCTTGCCTGCGTCGTGTCATTGGCTATCGCGGGAGAAGCGAATGCAGCAGGATGTATGAAGGGTGCCGCAGCGGGTGGGGTAGCCGGACACTTTGTCGGTACCGGTCATGCGGCGGTGGGGGCGGCGGGAGGCTGTGCTGTCGGCCACCATATGGCTAACAAGAAAGCAAAGGAGAATGCCGCGCAGGCGCACGACCAGCAGACGCAAGCTCAAACGCAGCAGGGGCAGTCGCAAAACCGCTGAACGCCGGGTAAGTGACGTGATCGCGCGCTGCGCTATGCCCGATAGCGCAGCGCATCGATCAGTACACTTAGCGCCCGCGAAGATTGGCGGCGGCTCGGGTAATACAGGTGATAGCCCGGGAACGCCGGACACCAGTCCTTGAGTACCGGCTTGAGGCTGCCAGCAGTTATATGCGGCCGCGCCATCTCCTCCGGCACATACGCCAGGCCGCAGCCGTCCACCGCAGCATCGAGCATCTGGGTGGCCGCGTTGAGCACCAGTTGACCCTCGACACGAACCTTGAGCTCGTGGCCCGCCTTTTCGAACTCCCAGGCATAGAGACTGCCGTACGTGGGCAGCCGCAGGTTGATGCAGTTGTGGTCAGTGAGGTCTCGCGGCGTTTTCGGCCGTGTTCGCTTCGCAAAGTATGAAGGTGAGCCGACCACCGCCATGCGCATGTCCGGCGCAATACGTACCGCGATCATGTCTTTCGCTATCTGGTCGCCAAGGCGAACGCCGACGTCATAGCGCTGCGCGACGATATCGGTCAGGGCGTAGTCGACGATCATCTCGACCTTGAGGTCTGGATACTCAGGCAGCAGCTGCGCGAGCTTGGGCCGCAGGATGCTCCGCGCGGCGTGTTCGTCGGTCGTGATGCGAATCGTGCCCGCAGGCTTGTCCCGCAGTTCGCTCAATGCGGCGAGTTCCTCGTCGATTTCTTCGAAGCGCGGTCCGACTGTCTCAAGCAGCCGTTCGCCGGCCGGAGTGGGAGAGACGCTGCGTGTGGTTCGCGTCAGCAAGCGCAGCCCCAGTCTCGACTCGAGCCCACGGATCGTATGGCTGAGTGCCGACTGCGACACGCCGAGCTTCGCCGCCGCCCGGGTAAAGCTGCGTTCGCGTGCTACCGCCAGGAACGCCAGCAGATCGTTGAAGTTTTCGCGTGCCATTCATGAATCCAGTTCATATGTGCATGCCAATTCTACCGTCTAGTCACATCCCGCAGCAGCCGTTAAATTGAACGGTATAGACAACCGCCTGAACGGAGAACACACAGTGGATTACCGGTATCTGGGCCGTAGCGCCCTCAAAGTGTCACCCTTGTGCCTGGGGGCCATGATGTTTGGTGGCGAGACCGATGAGGCAACCGCGAAGCGCATCATCGACAAAGCGTTCGACCAGGGCGTCAATTTCATCGACACAGCTGACGTTTATCACGCAGGACGCTCGGAGGAAATCGTCGGCCGCGCGGTTGCGGATCGACGCGACAGTTGGGTGATCGCCACAAAATTCGGCTATCCGACCACGCAGGGCCCGAACGAGCAGGGCCAGTCGCGCAAGTGGATTGTGCAGTCCGTCGAGGCGAGCCTGAAGCGCCTTGGCACCGACTACCTCGACATCCTGTACTTTCACCGCGCCGTCACGGATGCGCCGCTCGAAGAGGGCATGCGCGCGATTGCAGACCTGATTCGCCAAGGCAAGGTTCGCTACTACGGTGTATCCAATTTTCGCGGCTGGCGGGTTGCCGAGATCGCGCGTCTGGCGGATCAGCTCGGCATCGACAGGCCGGTCGCAAGCGAGCCGCTCTACAATCTCGTCGACCGCACGGCGGAGGTGGAGCAACTACCGGCGGCAGCCTACTACGGTCTGGGTGTCGTGCCGTATAGCCCGCTTGCCCGCGGCGTGCTCAGCGGCAAATACGCGGTGGATGCGCCGCCGCCAGCCGACTCGCGCGCAGGACGCGGCGACAAGCGGATCCAGCAGACTGAATGGCGGCCGGAGTCGCTCAAGATCGCACAAACGATCGCAGAGCACGCCGCGAAGCGCGGTACCACCTCGATTGCCTTCGCGCTCGCCTGGGTGCTCAAGAACCGGCTCGTCAGCAGCGCGATTGCGGGGCCCCGCACCGAAGCCCAGTGGAACAGCTATCTTGAAGCGATGAGGGTGGAACTGGGACCAGAAGACGAGAAGCTCGTCGACGGTCTCGTCGCACCGGGTCACGCATCGACGCCGGGCTATACGGATCCCGGATACCCGGTAGAAGGGCGGCGGGTCGCGTAACGGGTCACGTCTACGCGGTGGTGGGGGCTAAGGGGGCGATCAGGACCGAAGAAGTGATCCCGCAGAATCATTACAATGGCGCAACTCCGCCCCCTCAATCGCATCAAGTGCAAGACATGCTGACCTCATATTTCTGGAGCGACGACGCCATCCGCAGGCGACGCGTGAGCGACGTCGTGCTGTCAGGTACGGTCGATGTGCCGATGCCCTCTGCGCGTCTGGCAGCAGATTGGGACAGGGAGATCGCGACGCGCATGGATCTCGAGCCCGGTGACGTCGAGGTCATGCCGTTGGCGCGAGCTCGAGCGCGCTGGCCGGAGTACACGCGCTGCGTGCAGGCGGTGTCCGATTGGACTGCCACGCTTGGACTGCCCGGTGTGCCGGCCTCGAGCGACGTGGCCCTCATGGCCTGTCGCGGCGCGAGGTATCACCATGACGGTGCGCAATATGGCGGTGCGGCCTTTTGCAATCTCTTCCTAAGCGAGGACAAAGGGCTGGACGTGCATTTTCCCTCTTTGAACCTGCGCATTCCATTGAGCCGGGGAACGGTTGTGATATTCGATACGTGCCAGCCTCATGGCGTCATTCAGCGCGGCAGCAGCGGCTTTAACGTGGCCGAGTTCGCGCCGGAGCACGATTGCGTCCAGATATTTTTGACCTGGGAGCTTCCCATCGAAGATGCCCACGTTGCGAATGCACTGAAGGTCGCTTTTGACGTCGCCCCGACGGGCGCTCTGCGACTGGATGAAGAGCAAGTCCGGCTGAACGGCGAGCCCGCCATGGTGTGCCCGGAGTCGGGTCGTTGGTGCAGGGTTGACTGATCGTCACCGAGTGGTGCTGCCGCCTGCCTGTATGATGGCGGCCTGGCGCCCATTCGAAAGGCCGCCGCCGGTTCGTGCAGACCGCGCACCGCCCGCTGCTACGAGGCGGCGCCAACGCATCCATTCACGTTCACCCATAGGAAGACCGCCATGACGGCCGCAACGCAATTCGATCAGGTTTCCGTTATCAAACGCGCCAACGTCTACTTCGACGGCAAGTGCGTCTCGCATACCGTTCTCTTCGCCGACGGCTCGCGCAAGACGCTTGGGGTGATCCTGCCCGGCGCGCTCAACTTCGGCACCGATGCGCCGGAACTGATGGAAGTGCAGGCCGGCCAATGCCGGATTCGCCTCGAAGGCAGCGACGAGTGGAAGACGTATGGCGCGGGCGAGTCGTTTTCGGTACCGGGGAAGAGCCGCTTCGATATCGACGTGATCGAAACGCTCGACTACGTCTGCAGCTATCTGTAACGACGGACAGGCGCAAGGCGAGCGCAGAGCCCTCTGAAACGATAGGCGCCGGTCGCCGAACCGGCGCGGCTTAGCCGACGGGAATGCGCGCCGTGAAGCAGGTACCCAGCTCGGCGCTCGAGCACACCTCCAGGGTTCCGCCATGCGCTTCGACGATTTTCTTGCAGATATACAGGCCAAGTCCCAAGCCGCCGCCTGGTGTGCTCGAGGGCGGCCGCCAGTACGGTTCGAAAACCTTGGGTAGGAGGTGTTGCTCGATCGGTGAGCCCCCATTGGTGACTGACACAACGAGTTGTCCTGCTTCGGTCCGGGCCTCCACGACGACCGGGACATCTTCCGCGCCATGCGTAAGCGCATTGCCGACCAGATTGGAGATCAGTTGCTGTAGACGAACGGTGTCGCACTGCACCGTGCCTTGAACGGCGATCTCGCTGCGCACGACGCGTGACGGGTTCGAGTCGCACAGTTCGCCAATGGCCACGCGAAGGACGGATGCGAGATCGTCTACGGGCCCGATGGTTGCCGGGATGCCCCTTCCCAGCCGACCACGAGCGAAGTCCATCACATCGTCGATCAACCTCGCCATGCGGGCGGATGTTCTTTTCAGGCGCGTTCCCACCGCGACCAGGTCGAGCCCACCCGGGTTACGTGCAAGCAGCTCCGCCGTGGCATCGACGGCAGCCAGCGGGTTGCGCAGGTCGTGCCCCAGCACAGCGATAAACTGCTCCCGAAGGCTTGCCGTCTCACGCTCGTTCATGAGTTGCGCCTCGGTCGACCACTGGCGCTGTTCGTTGTCGATTTGCATGGCGATCAGTTGGGCGAACACTTCGAACATCCGCACGATGCGGGTTTCGGAGACTTTTGCCGGACGGGGATCGATCGCGCACAGGTTGCCGAAGTAATCGCCATTGGGAAGGATGATCGGCACCGAAATGTAGCTCTCGAGGCCGTATATCGCGGGAGTGTGATGATTGCAATAGGTCGCGTCTTCGGTGAAACGATCGATCACGATGGGCACACGCGCCGCGCGTGATTCGAAGCAAAGCGTGGTGCGCAAGTCCAGTTTTCCCCCAGGCTTCAGGCCGAACGAAATATTGTCCTGGACGGCGCAGGCCATCCAGGTTTCGTCGGTGACCCGCGCGACGGCGGCGAAACCCATTCCTGTCTCGTCGCAAATCATCTGCAGAATGGACGGGACCGCTCCGATACGGGCCACCACGCCTATATCGAGGGCAAGCGATTCCTGGGAGTCCGCGGATAACGATCGATGTTGCACCTTTTCACCCCCCTGTAGTTCTTCTGATTTTG
>JBEKNG010000292.1:0-7116 GCA_049523075.1 Paraburkholderia sp. | reverse complement strand
CGGTGCTGTTCGAGGTGCGCCGCGATGGCAAGCCGGTGGATCCGATGCCCTACTTGCCTGGCAAGCAAGGTTGAGTTTGCGCGCGTGAATTGAGCCGGCGTCCTTACTGACGGCCGGCACTTTGGCTCGACTTCGGGTTCGCACAAAGTATTAGCCCCGGCGTTTGGGTCGCCGGGGCTAGTGCTTCGTCCCTGCCTGGGTCTCAGAACGTATCGCCGGGGACGCGCACCCAGCCTTCCATCAGCACCCGGGCGCTGCGGCTCATGATGGCCTTCTTCACGACCCATTCGCCCTCCACCTGATTCGCCTCGGCGCCTACCCGCAGCGTGCCGGACGGATGTCCGAAGCGCACCGCATGGCGTTCGCCACCACCGGCGGCGAGATTCACCAGCGTGCCCGGAATCGCGGCCGCCGTGCCGATGGCCACCGCGGCCGTACCCATCATGGCGTGGTGCAGCTTGCCCATCGACATTGCGCGCACCAGCAGGTCAACGTCGCCTGCGCTCACGGGCTTGCCACTGGAAGCGACATACCCGGTGGGCCTGGCGACGAAGGCGACCTTCGGCGTGTGCTGCCGCGTCGCGATCTCGTCGAGTTGCTTGATCAGGCCCATGCGCAGGGCGCCATGGGCGCGAATGGTCTCGAACTTCGCCAGCGCCTTGTCGTCGCCGTTGATCGCATCCTGCAGTTCGGTGCCTTTATAACCAATTGCCTCTGCGTCGACGAAAATCGTCGGAATGCCCGCGTTGATCATGGTGGCCTTCAGCACGCCGACACCCGGCACTTCGAGGTCGTCAACCAGGTTGCCGGTGGGGAACATCGCGCCGCCGGCACCGTCCTCCTCGGCGGCCGGGTCCATGAACTCGAGTTGTACCTCAGCGGCGGGGAAGGTCACGCCGTCCAGCCCGAAGTCGCCGGTCTCCTGCACGGCGCCGTTGGTGATGGGCACATAGCCGACGATGGTTTTGCCGATATTCGCCTGCCAGATCCGCACGGTGGCCACGCCGTTGTGCGGAATACGGCTCACGTCCACCAACCCGGCGCTGATGGCAAACGGGCCGACGGCGGCCGAGAGATTACCGCAGTTGCCGCTCCAGTCGACAAACGCCTTGTCGATCGACACCTGGCCGAACAGGTAGTCAACGTCGTGATCCGGCTTGCTGCTCTTCGCGATGATCACGGTCTTGCTGGTGCTCGACGTTGCGCCACCCATGCCGTCGATCTGTTTACCGTATGGGTCCGGGCTGCCAATTACGCGTAGTAGCAGCGCATCGCGCGCGGCGCCCGGCACCTGAGCGGCCGCTGGCAAATCCTGCAGGCGGAAGAACACGCCTTTGCTGGTGCCGCCACGCATGTAGGTGGCGGGAATCTTGATCTGGGGTACGTGGGCCATTGCGTAGTTGTCCTGTTAAGCCGCTGCCTTCGACGATTCGAGGAAGTCCTGCGCAAAGCGCTGCAGCACGCCACCGGCTTCGTAGATCGACACTTCTTCCGCTGTGTCGAGACGGCAGGTCACCAGCACTTCCACACGCTCGCCGCTCTTGCGATGGATCACCAGCGTGAGGTCGGCACGCGGCTTGCGCTCGCCGATCACATCGAAGGTCTCGGTGCCGTCGATACCGAGTGTCAGCCGGTTCACGCCAGGCTTGAACTCGAGCGGCAGCACGCCCATGCCCACCAGATTCGTGCGGTGGATGCGCTCGAACCCTTCGGCCACAATCGCTTCGGCGCCAGCGAGGCGCACGCCTTTGGCGGCCCAGTCACGCGACGAGCCCTGGCCGTAGTCGGCTCCCGCGATCACGATCAACGGTTGCTTGCGTTCCATGTAGGTTTCAATCGCTTCCCACATGCGCGTGACCTTACCTTCAGGTTCGATGCGGGCCAAAGAACCGGCCTTCACCTTGCCGTCTTCCAGCACCATTTCGTTCTTCAAGGTGGGGTTGGCGAAGGTAGCCCGTTGCGCGGTCAGGTGATCGCCTCGGTGGGTGGCGTACGAGTTGAAGTCCTCTTCGGGCAAGCCCATTTTCGCCAGATACTCGCCGGACGCGCTATCCAGCAGGATAGCGTTGGACGGCGACAGGTGATCGGTCGTGATATTGTCGCCCAGCACGGCGAGCGGGCGCATGCTCCTGAGCGTGCGCTCGCCGGCCAATGCGCCTTCCCAGTAGGGCGGGCGGCGGATGTACGTGCTCATCGGGCGCCAGTCGTACAGCGGGTTGGCGCGCTCGCCCGTGTCGGCGGTCACCGCGAACATCGGTTCGTACACCTTGCGGAATTGCTCCGGCTTCACACTCGCGGCGAAGATCGTGTCGATCTCTTCATCGGACGGCCAGAGGTCCTTCAGCATCACCGGCTTGCCGTCCGCGTCGATACCCAGCACATCCTTCTCGATGTCGAAGCGGATCGTGCCGGCAATCGCATAGGCCACCACGAGCGGCGGCGAGGCGAGGAAAGCCTGCTTCGCATACGGGTGGATCCGGCCGTCGAAATTGCGGTTACCGGACAGCACGGCGGTAGCGTACAGATCGCGCTGGACGACTTCCTTCTGGATCACCGGATCCAGCGCGCCCGACATGCCGTTACATGACGTGCAGGCATACGCGACCACCCCAAAGCCGAGCTGTTCCAGTTCCGGCAGCAGCTTCGCTTCTTCCAGATACAAGGTCACAGCCTTCGATCCGGGCGCGAGCGAGCTCTTCACCCACGGCTTGCGAGTCAGTCCGCGCCGGTTCGCATTGCGGGCCAACAACCCCGCCGCAATCATGTTGCGCGGATTATTGGTGTTGGTGCAGCTCGTGATTGCGGCGATGATAACGGCGCCATCCGGCATCAGCCCGGGTTCGTTCTCGACCTTGCCGCTGATACCGCGCGCGGCCAGTTCGGACACCGGCAAACGGCGGTGCGGATTCGACGGGCCTGCCAGCGTGCGAACCACCGTCGACAGGTCGAACCTGAGCACGCGCTCATAGGCCGCGTTCTTCAGTTTGTCGGCCCACAGGCCGGTCTCCTTCGCGTACGTCTCCACCAGCTTGACGAGTTCGTCGTCGCGGCCGGTCAGCTTCAAATACTTGATGGTCTGCTCGTCGATATAGAACATCGCGGCCGTCGCGCCGAATTCCGGCGCCATGTTGGCGATGGTGGCGCGGTCGCCCAACGTGAGGTTGGCCGTGCCTGTGCCATAAAACTCCAGATACGCGCCGACCACCTTTTCCTTGCGCAGGAATTCGGTCAGGGACAGCACCACGTCCGTCGCCGTGATGCCCTCACCAGGTTTGCCGGTGAGTTCGACACCGACGATATCCGGCAGGCGCATGTACGAGGCGCGCCCGAGCATCACGCTTTCCGCCTCGAGGCCACCCACGCCGATGGCGATCACGCCGAGTGCATCCACCATCGGCGTATGCGAATCGGTGCCTACCAGGGTATCCGGGAACGCCACGCCGTCTTTCACCTGCACCACCGGGCTCATCCGCTCCAGGTTGATCTGGTGCAGGATGCCGTTGCCGGGCGGAATCACGTCGACGTTCCTGAACGCCTTCTTGGTCCAGTTGATGAAGTCGAAGCGGTCTTCGTTGCGCCGGTCTTCAATCGCGCGGTTCTTGTCGAACGCGTCGGGGTCGAAGCCGCCGCACTCGACGGCAAGTGAGTGGTCTACCACCAGTTGGGTCGGCACGACCGGGTTGACCATCGCCGGATCGCCACCTTGTGCGGCGATCGCGTCGCGCAAACCTGCGAGGTCGACGAGCGCGGTCTGGCCGAGAATGTCGTGGCATACCACGCGTGCCGGGAACCAGGGGAAGTCGAGGTCGCGTTTGCGTTCGATGATCTGTTTGAGCGAGGCGTTCAGCGACACTAGGTCGCAACGTCGCACGAGATTTTCGGCCAGCACGCGCGAGGTGTACGGCAACGTGTCATAGGCGCCCGGCTGGATCGCCTCAACTGCGGCACGCGTGTCGAAGAAATCCAGCTTGGTGCCAGGCAGGGGTTTGCGGTTTGCAGTGTTCATACCGTAGGGGCGTAAGAATGTAGTGCTCGGTGCTCTGCATGGGACCAGAGTAAGCGCTAAAGCGCCAACTCTGGTCGACAGGAGGAGTCTCGCCGGACGTCGCCCGACATATCGGGACGTCACCGGCGATTATCCCCCTTTCCCGATCAGCGCTTATCGATCAACGTTTCGCGAGCGGCACGAACTTCAGGTCGTCTGGGCCGGTGTAGTTGGCGCTCGGCCGGATGATCTTGTTGTCGATGCGCTGCTCGATGATGTGCGCGCTCCAGCCCGCCGTACGGGCGATCACGAAGAGCGGCGTGAACATCGCGGTGGGCACGCCCATCATGTGGTACGAGACGGCGCTGAACCAGTCCAGGTTCGGGAACATCTTCTTGGCGCCCCACATCACGGTTTCCAGCCGCTCGGCGATGTCGAACAGCTTCGTGCTGCCGGCTTCCTTCGAGAGATTCCTCGCCACTTCCTTGATCACCTTGTTGCGCGGGTCGGAGATCGTGTACACCGGGTGGCCGAAGCCGATCACCACTTCCTTGGCTTCGACGCGGCGGCGGATGTCGGCTTCAGCCTCGTCGGGGTTCTGGTAGCGCGACTGGATTTCAAACGCCACTTCGTTCGCGCCGCCGTGTTTCGGGCCGCGTAGCGCGCCGATCGCGCCGGTCAGTGCCGAGTACATGTCCGAGCCCGTGCCGGCGATCACGCGGCCGGTGAAGGTCGATGCGTTGAACTCGTGTTCCGCGTACAGGTTCAGCGACGTATGCATCGCCTCGACCCACGACTTCGAGGGCTCGACGCCGTGCAGCAGATGCAGGAAGTGGCCGCCGATCGAGTCGTCGTCGGTTTCCACCTCGATGCGCTTGCCGTTATGCGAATAGTGGTACCAGTACAGCAGCATCGAGCCGAGCGATGCCATCAGCTTGTCGGCGATATCGCGCGCGCCGGGCAGGTTGTGGTCGTCCTTCTCCGGCAGCACGGTGCCGAGCACCGAGACGCCAGTGCGCATCACGTCCATCGGGTGGGCGGCGGCCGGAATCCATTCCAGCGCGGCCTTGACGTTGGCGGGCAGGCCGCGCAGTGCCTTCAGCTTGGCCTTGTAGGCAGTCAGCTCAGCCTGGGTGGGCAGCTTTTCGTGCACCAGCAGGTAGGCGATTTCCTCGAATTCGCAAGTGCTGGCGATGTCGAGAATGTCATAGCCGCGGTAGTGCAGGTCATTGCCGGTCTTGCCGACCGTGCACAGGGCAGTATTGCCGGCCGTCACGCCCGACAGCGCGACGGATTTCTTCGGTTTGAAGCCGCTTGGGGCCCCGTTCTCGCCGGGTGTGCCTGCGGCTTGCGTTTTTTCGCTCATCTCCAGCAGTCTCCTATATGCCCGCTCATGATGCGGACTCTTTGGTGGAAGCGGTTGTAGCAAAGAGCGGCGCGGCTTCGGCGGGCACCGTGCGCCCGGTCGAACGGGCGCGGCGCAGTACCGACCAGTAGTAACGGTAGCTCGCGCGGTCATGCAGCGTATCGTGATGGCGCGTTGGGCCCCACTGGGCGGACTGCGCGGCCAGCAGAATCTCGGTCGCGGTGACGATCTCGTCTTCGCGCGGCGCGAAGGCGGCGACGATGGCCGGGACCTGCGCCGGATGGATGCTCCACATGCGCGTGTAGCCGAACTCGTTGCGGGCGCGCGTGGCGTCATTGGCCACCACGCTCATATCGCGCACTTCGGTGCTGACGTTGTGCGACGGTACTTTGCCGTGTGCGTGGCAAGCTGCTGCGATCTCGAGCTTGGCGCGCCGCACCAACGGATGATCGAACTGGCCCGGCGAGCGCATGGCGCTGTCGGGAATCGCGCCGTCGTGGGCGGAGACGAAGTCCATCAGACCGAAGCTGAGCGCCTCCACACCCGGCAGGGCGGCCAGATCAAAGGCCCGCGTCAGCGCGCCATGGGTTTCGACTAGCAACTGCACCGGTACGGGTTGACCAATACTCAGCTCACGCCGCGTCGCTTCGATGAAAGCGCACATTTCGGCGGCATCCGGGACGCTGCGGATCTTCGGCAGGGTAATGAACGCGGGAGCGCGCGTGGCGGCGCGCAGGATCAGGCGTACGTCGTCGCGCCAGTGCGCATGGTTGAAATCGTGGATCCGCACGCCGACGCGGCCAAAGCGGTCATGCTCGCTGCCCAGCAGCGACGCCACCAGCTCCGCATGCTCCGCCTCGCGGCCCACCTGGGCCCCGTCTTCGCAATCGAGCGTGATATCGAATACCGGCCCCAGTTCCTGCTGCAAAGCGAGCGATTTCAGCATCAGCTTCTCGCTGCCGGCGTAGTGATCGCAGGCAGGCAGGACAGTGGGCGGCGCTTCGCCGTCAAACAGCACTTCGGCGGGTGTAAGGGCGCGCATCTTCGGCGTGAGGGACGTGGTTTCTCGTTGAGGAATCTGATTCGGGCGCGTTCTGCCTGAGTTTTGCTTGACGGGCTGAGCGGCAGCGCATCGTGCGGCACAAAACGCGTTCAGATCAGATGCGGACGTAAAAAACCGGAACCCGTCGACAAGCAACGGAGTCCCGGCTGGTCTGCATCAGATGCTTAGCCGAGCAGGTGCTGAACGCCGTCGCGCTCTTCGAGCAGCTCGTTCAGCGTGCCGTCCATCTTTTCGCGCGAGAACGCGTCGATTGCCAGGCCTTCGACACGCTTGTATTCGCCGTTTTCGCACGTCACCGGCACACCGTAAATGATGTCTTCCGGAATGCCATACGAACCGTCCGACGGGATACCCATCGTGACCCACTTGCCGTTCGTGCCGAGCACCCAGTCACGCACGTGGTCGATTGCTGCGTTCGCCGCCGATGCTGCCGACGACAGGCCGCGCGCTTCGATGATTGCTGCACCGCGCTTGCCGACGGTCGGGATGAACGTGTTGCGGTTCCATTCGTCGTCGTTGATCAGCTTGGTCAGGTCCTGACCTTCTGCCGTAGCAACGCGGAAATCCGGGTACATGGTCGGCGAGTGGTTGCCCCACACTGCCAGCTTTTCGATCGAAGCGACCGGCTTGCCCGACTTGGCAGCCAGTTGCGACAGCGCGCGGTTGTGGTCCAGGCGCAGCATGGCGGTGAAGTTCTTCTTC
>JBEKNG010000291.1:0-7138 GCA_049523075.1 Paraburkholderia sp. | reverse complement strand
CGGCACGAGGAAGTCGCTATAAAGGCGCGCTTCTGGCGTGCCGGGTTCCGGCTGCCAGTTATAGCGCCAGTTCACCACAGGCGGCATCGACATCAGAATCGACTCGGTGCGTCCGCCGCTCTGCAGCCCAAACAGTGTGCCACGGTCGAAGACCAGATTGAACTCGACGTAACGGCCACGCCGGTACGCCTGGAAATCGCGTTCAGCCTCGCCGTACGGCAGGTTGCGGCGCTTTTCGATGATCGGCAGGTAGGCTTTGAGGAACCCATCGCCGACGCTTTTGAGCATCGCGAACGATTGATCGAAGCCGGGCTCCGAGAAATCGTCGAAGAAAATCCCCCCAATCCCGCGCGGTTCGTTGCGGTGCTTGAGGAAGAAATATTCATCGCACCAGCGCTTGAAGCGCGGATACAGGTCGGCGCCGTAAGGCGCCAGCGTATCGCGGCAGACGCGATGGAAATGCTGCGCGTCTTCTTCGAAGCCGTAATAGGGCGTCAGATCCATGCCGCCGCCGAACCAGAACACCGGCGCTTCGCCCGCTTTGGTGGCGATCAGGAGGCGCACATTCATATGCACGGTCGGGCAGTAGGGATTGTGCGGATGCAGCACGAGTGACACACCCATCGCCTCGAAGCCGCGTCCGGCGAGTTGCGGACGGGCGGCGCTCGCCGAGCCCGGCAGTGCGTCGCCGGCGACGTCGGAAAAACCAACCCCCGCGCGCTCGAAGAACTGGCCGCCTTCCAGAATTCGCGTCGTGCCGCCGCCGCGCAGCTTCTCGCCGGGCTCGCGTTGCCATGCGTCGGTGGCAAACGGGGTGCCGTCGAACGCGCCGAGCGTCTCGGCGATGTGCGTCTGCAGGCCTTGCAGCCAGCTACGTACAGCCTGTACGTCGTAGTTCGAATCCGTCATGAATGCAGTTGCGCTAGGGCGGCGCGCCAGGCGCGCCGCGGGTTCATCGGTTTGGGGGGCTCAGCTTCAGTTAATGTTTGCGGTTCAGCGCACGATAACCGATGTCGTGGCGATATTGCATGCCGTCGAACGAGATCTGGTTGATGGTCTCATACGCCACCGACTGCGCGCTGCGCACCGAATCCGCCAACCCTACCACGCACAGCACACGGCCGCCCGAAGTGGTCAGCTTGCCGTCGGTCAAGGTGGTGCCGGCATGGAACGTCACCGAGTCGTCGGCCTCGGCCGGAATATCGCTGATCCGGTCGCCTTTACGCGGGCTGTCCGGATAGTTGTGCGCGGCCAGTACCACGCCAAGCGCGGTGCGGCGGTCCCATTCCAGTTCGACCGTGTCGAGCGTACCGGCGATCGCCTGCTCCACCACCTTCGAGTAGTCGCCCTTCAGACGCGCCATGATCGGCTGCGTTTCCGGGTCGCCCATCCGGCAGTTGAACTCGAGCGTCTTCGGGTTGCCTTGCGCGTCGATCATCAGGCCCGCATACAGGAAGCCGGTGAAACGGATGCCTTCCTTCTCCATACCGTGCACGGTGGGCAGGATGATTTCGCGCATCACGCGGGCATGCAGTTGCGGCGTGACGATCGGTGCGGGCGAATAGGCACCCATGCCGCCCGTGTTCGGGCCCTGATCGCCGTCGAGCAGTCGCTTGTGGTCCTGGCTCGAGGCGAGCGGCAGCACATGCTTGCCGTCCACCATCACGATGAAACTCGCCTCTTCGCCGGCGAGGAATTCCTCGATCACGACGCGCGCGCCGGCGTCGCCGAGCTTGTTGTCCGACAGCATCATGTCGACCGCGGCGTGGGCTTCTTCGAGTGTCTGCGCGACCACCACGCCCTTACCGGCGGCGAGGCCGTCGGCCTTGATCACGATCGGCGCGCCCTTGGTGTCGAGGTACGCGTGGGCAGCGGCGACGTCGGAGAACGTTTCGTATTCGGCCGTCGGGATCGCATGACGCTTCATGAACGCCTTGGCGAAGTCTTTCGAGCTTTCGAGCTGCGCGGCTTCCTTCGTGGGTCCGAAAATCTTCAGACCACGTGAGCGGAACAGATTGACGATGCCGGCGGCGAGCGGCCCTTCCGGCCCGACCAGCGTGAAGGCGATCTGTTCTTTCTCGACGAAATCGGCAAGTGCAGCCGGCTCGGTAATGTCGACGTTGCGCAGACGCTCGTCCTGGGCGGTGCCGCCGTTGCCAGGAGCCACGTAGACGAGCTGGACCCGCGGCGATTGCGCGAGCTTCCATGCGAGCGCGTGTTCGCGACCGCCGGACCCGACGACGAGTAACTTCATGTGATTCCCCGAAGACTTAAAAACCATAAACGGCTGACGCGCGGGCGAGAGCCGTGGATATCCGCAACGTTCGCCCAAGGCGAACAGCTAACCCGGCGCGCTGACCGTAGAAAACGGCAGCCAGGCACCCGGTCTGCAAAAAGGAGTTTGCAAAAAAGCAATCGCAAAAGACAGCACTCCATACCTGTGCCATCCGCCGCGAACGCCCGCGGGCGCCGCTGCTGGCGCGCCCGTACGGGGCTTATTCGGCGGCGATCGCAGCGTTTGTATAGACTTCCTGCACGTCGTCCAGATTTTCGAGTGCGTCGAGCAGCTTTTGCATCTTCACCGCGTCGTCGCCGGTGAACTCCACTTCCGTCTGAGGTTTCATCGTCACCTCAGCCAGTTCCGCCTTGAAACCGGCGGCTTCCAACGCGGCCTTCACCTTCGGGAAATCGTTCGGCGGGCAGAGCACTTCGATACTGCCGTCCTCGTTCGTCACCACGTCGTCGGCGCCGGCTTCGAGGGCCGCATCCATCAGCTTGTCTTCGGCGGTGCCGGGCGCAAACAGGAACTGGCCGACGTGATCGAACATGAACGACACCGAGCCGTCCGTGCCCATGTTGCCGCCATTCTTCGAAAACGCGTGACGCACTTCCGCCACGGTACGGATGCGGTTGTCCGTCATGGTGTCGACGATCACCGCCGCCCCGCCGATGCCGTAGCCTTCGTAGCGGATTTCTTCGTAGCTTGCGCCATCGACGCCGCCGACGCCACGCTGAATCGCGCGGTTGACGTTGTCCTTCGGCATGTTGGCGTCATACGCCTTTTCGACGGCGAGCCGCAGACGCGGATTCGTGTCGATGTCGCCCCCGCCCATGCGGGCGCCAACCTGAATTTCCTTGATGAGCCGCGTCCAGACCTTGCCGCGCTTGGCATCGGCCGCTGCTTTTTTATGCTTGATGTTGGCCCATTTCGAATGACCCGCCATACCTTTCTCCATCGCGCGCGCCAGCGGGGCGCACGCATAGTGCAATTGTCGTCGCGATGTCGGGCGCTTGAGAAGGTGCGCCTCGATGTCAGACTGGTCCCACTCCCCGCAAAGGCGCGATGCGCCGGGCGATTGTGCAAGTTGGGCCGCTCGATGAGCGGAGCCGAATTTTATCATGCCGCGGGGGCTGCGGCAGTGAGGCACGGCCGGGAAAGGTACTGCTCGCTGGCGGCGCGGTGCCGTTGTTGTCGTTATGCACCGCCGCGCCCGCTCTTCACCCTCAGTTCTTGGTCCCAAACAGCCGGTCGCCCGCGTCGCCGAGGCCTGGGACGATATACGCGTGCTCGTTCAGATGCGAATCGAGCGACGCCACGTACAGTTTCACGTCCGCATGCGCGTCCTGGAACACCTGGACGCCTTCCGGCGCCGCCACCAGTGCAAGGAACATGATGCTTTCGCCCGGCACGCCGCGGCGCTTCAGCACGTCCACCGCGTGCACGGCCGAGTAGCCGGTCGCCACCATTGGATCGCAGAGGATGAAGATGCGGTCTTCCAGGTCGGGCAGCCGCACCAGATATTCGACCGGCCGGTGGTCGTCCGCGCGGTACACGCCGATATGCCCGACGCGTGCCGACGGAATCAGCTCCAGCAAGCCGTCCGACATGCCCACGCCCGCCCGCAGTACCGGCACGATCGCCAGTTTCTTGCCGGCAATCACCGGCGCGTCCAGCTCGACGAGGGGGGTGGTGACGCGGCGCGTGGTCATCGGCAGGTTGCGCGTGATCTCATAGCCCATCAGCAGCGTGATCTCGCGCAGCAGTTCGCGGAAGGTGCGCGTCGAGGTGTCGCGGTCGCGCATGTGCGAAAGCTTGTGCTGGATCAGCGGGTGATCGAGGATGAAAAGGTTCGGGAAACGGCTGTCCTGTGTCATGGCGGAGGCGCTAGCGGCGGCAAGAGGAATCGGTCGGCGGCCAGAACGACCGGGAGAACCGGCAGGCGGGCGCGCCTCGGCTGCAAGTTTACCGAAAGTAACGCCTGAAGATACCGGAGATTGCGGCGGGTCCATCGGCAGTCGGGCACCGATTCTTCTAGAATCAGGGGAAACTGCCCGCGCAGGCGGGCATTCGTCGTTCACATAAAAGGATCGAGACATGGACATGGGCATCGCAGGACGCACCGCGCTGGTCTGCGCGGCGAGCAAGGGGCTGGGGCGCGGTTGCGCCGAGGCGCTCGCCGCCGAAGGCGTGAATCTGGTGATCGTCGCTCGCACGGCCGAGACGCTTGAGGCCACCGCCGCCGCGATCCGCGCGCAAAGCGGCGTCGAGGTCAAGACGGTGGCCTGCGACATCACCACGCCGGAAGGCCGCGCGGCGGCGCTGGCTGCCTGTCCGCAGCCGGACATCCTCGTGAACAACGCGGGTGGGCCGCCGCCGGGCGACTTTCGCAAGTTCACTCACGACGACTGGATCCGCGCGCTCGAAGCCAACATGCTGACGCCGATCGAACTGATCCGCGCCACCATCGATCACATGAGTGCACGCGGCTTCGGCCGGATCGTCAATATCACGAGTTCGGCAGTGAAGGCGCCGATCGACGTGCTGGGTCTGTCCAATGGCGCGCGTTCCGGGCTGACCGGGTTTGTGGCAGGCGTGGCGCGCAAGGTGGCGCGCGACGGCGTGACGATCAACAATCTGCTGCCTGGCTTGTTCGACACGGATCGGATCGGGACCACCTTCGAGGCCCAGGCGAAGGCGCAGCACATCTCCGTCGACGAAGCGCGCAAGCAGCGCATGGCGACGATTCCGGCGGCCCGCTTCGGCAATCGCGACGAATTCGGCCGGGCGTGCGCATTCCTTTGCAGCGTGCATGCGGGCTACATCACCGGGCAGAACTGGCTGCTCGACGGCGGCGCCTATCCGGGTACTTTCTGAGCGCGCCTCACCCCATAACCACAACAACACATCAAGTCCTGGAGGCTTACGTCATGACCACCCGCATCGCGCTGATCGCGCACGACCACAAAAAGGACGCCATCGTCGAACTCGCCGGCGAGTATGTCGACACGCTGCGGCGCTGCGACATCGTCGCCACCGGCACGACCGGCACGCGGATTGCGGAAGCGCATGGTCTGAACGTCGAGAGAATGCTCTCGGGCCCGCACGGCGGCGACCTGCAGATTGGATCGCAACTGGCGGAAGGCCGCGTCGATATGGTGATTTTTCTGCGCGATCCGATGACGCCTCAACCGCACGAACCGGACATCAACGCGCTGGTGCGCGCCTGCGACGTACACAACGTGCCGTGCGCCACCAACATTTCGACCGCACGGATGGTTCTCGATGTGCTGACCTTGCGGCTCGCGGAGCAGGTTTGAGCTGACCGCCGCGCCGCGCACGCCCATTAGGCAAACCATTCAGGTATCAAAGGAGACATGATGGCCAAGGCAATTCGTTTCGATAAGGCAGGCGGCCCCGAGGTGATGAAGTGGGTCGACGTCGAGGTGGGCGAGCCGGGTAACGGCGATATCCGTATCCGGCAGCATGCGGTCGGTCTCAACTACATCGATGTGTATTTCCGTACCGGTCTCTATCCGCTGCCGCTGCCGGGCGGCCTCGGCATGGAAGCGGCCGGCGAGGTCACCGCGGTGGGCGGCGGCGTGACGGATCTGAAGGTGGGCGACCGGGTCGCGTATGTGGCGCGTCCGCCCGGCGCCTACGCCCAGGAACGCGTGCTGCCCGCGCTTCAGGTGGTCAAGCTGCCGGATGCATTGAGCTACGAACAGGGCGCTTCGGTAATGCTGCAGGGCCTGACCGCCCAGTATCTGCTGCGCCGGACCTATCCGGCGAAGGCAGGCGACACGATCCTGATCCAGGCTGCGGCGGGTGGTGTCGGGTTGCTCGTGTGCCAATGGGCCAAGGCGTTGGGGGCGACGGTGATCGGCACGGTCGGCTCGGACGAAAAGGCGGAGATCGCCAAGGCCCACGGCTGCGACTATCCAATCGTCTACACGCGCGAGAACTTCACCAGGCGCGTGCGCGAGATCACCAACGGCGCAGGCGTGCCGGTGGTCTACGACTCGATCGGCAAGGACACGTTTGCGGCCTCGCTCGACTGCCTCGCGCCACTCGGCATGTTCGTCAGCTTCGGCAATGCATCGGGTCCGCTGCCGCCGATCGATTCCTCCGAATTCGCCGGACGCGGCTCGCTGTTCTTCACCCGGCCGACGCTGTTTACGTACATCGGTAAACGCGCCGATTACGACGCGATGGCGACGGAACTGTTCGACGTGCTGGTGTCGGGCAAGGTCAAGACGAGCATCAACCAGCGCCACCCGCTGTCCGAGGTCGCGAAGGCGCATACCGACCTGGAGGCGCGCCGCACCACGGGTTCGACGGTGCTGCTGCCGTAAGCGCACCCAGACGGTACAAAGGCGCAATAGCGCGCCATAAAAATTGCGCGCGGCAGCAGAATCCGGGCAACGCCCGCAATTCCTGCAACGCCAACCCCGACGGGCCTAAGGCCGTTCCATCTCCACTGGAACGGTCTTTTTCGTTTACGCGTTTTTTACACCACCCCTGCCATCTTTGATCAGGCCTTTACGCGGATCGGCATAACGTTCTACCCATCCAAAGTCCGCTACTGGAGAACACAAAATGGATGTGCTGTACGTCGGGGGGATGGTGCTATTTGCAGCGCTAACCTTTGCTTTGATTGCCGGCTGCGAGAAGTTGATGCAGTTCCGGCGTGGCCAGGGAGCACGCTCATGACCTGGATCCTGTGGTTATCGGGCGCTGCTACTGCGCTGCTTTTCATTTACCTGGTCTATGCGCTCCTGCGCGCGGAGGACATTGAATGAACTCGAACAATGTCCTGCAAATAGTCATTTATCTGGTCGTGCTGCTTGCGGCCGCTGT
>JBEKNG010000290.1:0-7142 GCA_049523075.1 Paraburkholderia sp. | reverse complement strand
CAACTGCGTTGCCGACACGCGTCCCGGATATTCGCGCTCCTGATGCATGCGGATCGTACCGAGCATGTTGTTGTTCACTACGATGACGATGAGAGGTGCGCCGAACTGGACCGCCGTCGCGAGTTCCTGCGGATACATCATGAAACAGCCATCGCCCGCGAAACACACGACCTGACGTTCCGGGTTCCTTAGCTTTGCTGCGATCGCCGCAGGAAATCCGTAGCCCATGGCGCCGTTGGTCGGCGCGAGTTCCGTCGCCGGCCTCCGGTAACGATAGAAGCGGTGTACCCAGACCGTGTAATTGCCCGCACCGTTCGCGATCACCGCGTCGTCGGGCAGGACCTCGTTCAGGTGGGCAACGACCTGCGCGAGATCGACGCCGGCGATTTCGGGGCTACTCGGCTGCGGCGTCGAGTGCGCCACATAGTCCGCGCGCGCCGCGTCGGTCCACGCGTGCCAACGCTGCTGCTCGGCGGACGCGATGGGCGTCACGCCGTCGAGCGCCAGTGCGAACGCGCTTAGCGATGCGTTGATTGGCAAGCGCGCCTGATAGACGCGGCCAAGCTCCTCGGCATCGGGATGAACGTGAATCATCGTCTGTTTCGGCACGGGGCTTTCGAACACGGTGTAACCCGACGAAGTGGTCTCCGCGAGCCGCGAGCCGATCACGATCAGCAGGTCGGCGTCGCGCGCACGCTGCGCGAGTTTGGGCGACACGCCGAGCCCGAGTTGACCGACGTAATGCGGATCGCGGTTGTCGAACAGGTCCTGACGACGGAACGACGCCGCCACCGGCAAGCGGTTGGCGTGGACGAAACGCTTGAGCGCAGCGCAGGCGTCGGGGTTCCAGCCGGTGCCGCCGACCACCACGAGCGGACGCTCCGCCTCGGCGAGCAACTTGCGCAGTTCGTCTAGCGCCTGCGGCTCGGGCGCCGCCTGCGCGATACGCACGGGTAGCGCGTCGTTCACCTCGGCGGAATTGAACAGCACGTCCTCAGGCAAAGCGATCACGACCGGCCCGGGACGGCCCGACATCGCCACGCGGTACGCCTTGGCGATGATTTCGGGGATGCGCTCGATTCTGTCGATCTCCGTGACCCACTTCGCGATGCCGCCGAACATCTGCCGGTAATCGACTTCCTGAAAAGCCCCGCGTCCGATGAAGCCGCGCTCCACCTGGCCGATAAACAGAAGCATCGGCGTCGAGTCTTCGCTGGCGGTGTGCACGCCGTTGCTAGCGTGCGTCGCACCCGGGCCGCGCGTCACGAAGCAGATGCCTGGGCGACCCGTGAGCTTGCCGTATGCATCCGCCATATTTGAAGCAGCGCCTTCGTGGCGCGTCGTGATGGTGCGGATGCCGTGCGCACCGTGCAACGCGTCGAGCACGGCCAGATAACTCTCGCCGGGCACGCAGTAGACAGTGTCGGCGCCGTTGCGCGCAAGCGCGTCGACGAGGATTCGGCCGCCGTTGCGCAGTTGTGCGGTTTCAGACATGGACTTCAAGCTCCTTGTTAAGGGTTTCTGGCAGGAACACCGCGACGATGAAGACGAGCACATAGGAGGCAGCGGCCCACACGCCGATCGATTCCGCAAGCCCCAGCGATCCACTCATCATGCCGACCGCCGCGGGCACGAGGGCTCCGATGCCCCGGCCGAAGTTATACGAAAAGCCCCCCGCCGATGCGCGAATATGAGCGGGAAACAGTTCGGTGAAGCAGGCACCCATGCCCGAAACGATGCCCGACTGGAAAAACCCAAGCGGGAAGCCGAGCACGAGCAGCGTCGAGAGCGGTAGAGGCAGACGGGTATAGGCCAGCACGGTCACGGTCGCGCCGGCAGCGGACAGCGCAAAGGTCCAGCGTCGACCGATGCCGTCGCTCAGATAGGCCATGCCGATATAGCCGCAGAACGAGCCGAAGATATTGACGGCCAGATAGATCGTCGTGAGGTTGACCGTGAGGCTTTGCGTTTCGCGCAGATACGTGACGAGCCAGGTGAGGATCGTGTAGTTGCCGCCGAGCGCGCCCGCCGCCATCAGCGAAGCAAGCACGGTGCGCGAGAGCACGTCCCGCGCGAAGATGCGCGCAAAGGTGCGCAGCATGCTGTTTTTTTCGCGGTAGGCAGCGGCGGCTTCGAACGCTTGTGACTCGTCGATGTTACGGCGCATCCAGAGCACGAGCAGGCCGGGCAAGAGACCGATCAGGAAGAGACCACGCCATGCGAGATGCTCGGGCAGCACGCCGAACAACGTCCAGTAGGCGAGCGCCGCCAACGCGTAACCGACCGGCCAGCCGCTTTGCACCGAGCCAACCGCGCGGCCGCGAATACGCTTGTCGACGACTTCGCCGATCAGGATCGCGCCCGCGGCCCATTCGCCGCCGAAGCCGATGCCCTGCAGGCTCCGCGTGAAAAGCAGCTGATGAAAACTGTTCGTGAAGGCGGAAAGACCGGTGAACAGCGAGAACCACAGGATCGCGAGCTTGAGCACACGCACGCGGCCGATGCGGTCCGCGAGTACGCCAGCGATGACGCCGCCGATCGCCGATGAAACCAGTGACGCGGTGCCGATCACGCCAGCCTGCGCCTTGCTCATGCCCCACGCGGTCAGCAAGGTCGGAATCACGAATGCGAAAAACTGCACGTCCATCGCATCGAGAACCCAGCCGAGAAAGCAGGCCCAGAAAGTCCGGCGCTGGGCGGCCGCCATGGTGCTGTACCACGGTTGCATGACGTGTATCTCCATCAGGCAGAGGGCGGCCGCCGCTGTTGTCGTCGCGCGGCAGACGCGCCGAAGGAAGCCCGCGCCGAGTTGAGAGCCGATTATGCCGTGGGGTGTTCGAATTGACCTGTGCGTGAGATGCATAGCAGCTATGCGCGTGAGCGTCGGGTCGCCACTGGCTGCGACCATTCAACAGGTTGATGCTGCGTCGAGCCCCTATTGACGGGCCTAAGCGGCGTCATGGCGGCTGCTGCTTCCTCGCCAAACAGGATCAGCAAGCCTCAGACGCCGGTCTACGACCTGCAGCAACTCTATTCCGATCAACTTGCGTCGTCGGTGGCACTCGGCGAAACAAGCGTTGCGCTCGCGCGGGCACGCCTCTGGATCTTCCGCATCGCACTCCACCCCGCTGGGTCCGACGTGTCGAAATTCGCGCGAAACGCAAACGACCAGCTCGATCAGTCAAAGAAGGCGTGGGACGCTTTTCGCACGTTGCCGTTTTCAGACGCAGACGAACAGCGTGACGCCGGCGAAGTTAATACCAGACTGGAAAATCTCTTGACGACCGGTTACGCCGGTTTTTCAGGCTATCGCGTCCGGAGACGCCGACAAAATCAAATCTGCTGTGTCAGCCATGTCAGCAGCACAATATGGCGATGTCACCGGCAGAATCGACTCGCTTGAGCAGAAACAGGCGAGCGTCGCGCATTCGTTCTATCTTCGGGCCGAGACGCGCTTTAGCTGGTTTGTCGCGGTCGCGGTAGCTGGCATCGCACTCGCGCTGGTAGCCGCAGCGCTTGCATGGCGATCGCTGCAACGCGCGATCGGTCGTCCGATAGAGGAAGCCCTCACTCATTTCAAAGCGATTGCTACCGGCGATCTGACCGCGCGCGTCGAGGTTCACTCATCCGACGAGATGGGTCAGATGATGACGGGCCTTCAGGCGATGCAGCGCAAACTGGTCGAAACGATCAGCGCGGTGAGAGACGGTGTGAGCGCCATCGATACCTCGGCAAAGGAAAACGCTGTCGGCAACATGGATCTGTCCTCTCGCACCGAAGAGCAGGCCGCATCGCTCGAGCAGACCGCCGCGAGCATGGGCGAACTCACTACGGCCGTGAAGCACAACACCGATAGCGCACGTCAGGGCAACCTGCTTGCGACGGACGCTTCGGCGACCGCCGAGCGCGGCGGCGAAATGGTCCGGCGCGTGGTCGACACGATGCACAAGATCTCCGGGTCGTCGGAACGGGTCGGCCAGATCATCGGCGTGATCGAAGGGATCGCGTTCCAAACCAATATTCTTGCGCTAAACGCTGCGGTAGAAGCGGCGCGCGCCGGTGAACAGTCGCGCAGATGGACGATGTCACGCAGCAGAATGCAGCGCTCGTCGAGGAAGCATCGGCGGCAGCGCAATCGCTGGCCGCGCAGTCCAATGGAATGCGCGAAGTCGTGACAATCTTCAAGTTGGCTTCAGAATGATTCTATAGCGACGCGGCGCCTCGCTCGCGCGACGGATCAGGCGTCACCTGCGCGATACCAATCGCGATCGGCAGTGCGGCAATGGCAAAGCAGGCCATCGTACCCGTCATCGCAAGCGTTCCCAGAGAAGGAAACAGCATGGCGACGAGCAGACTGGCGAGTGCACCTGCAAACATCTGGATCGATGTCAGTAAGCCGCCAGTGATACCGGCCAGTTCGGGAAGCGGATCAAGTGCGCCGTGAGCTGCGCACGGCGCGGACAGGCCGAAAGCCGCCGTAGACAGTACCAGCAGGGGCATGATCGTAAAAATCGTGACCAGGCCGGAAAGAGACAGAGCGGCCAGGCTTCCGGTTGCCGCCACCGCGATCACCACGGCGAAGAACAGCAGGCGGCGCGACGAAACGCCGCGGTGAACTAACCGGCTGCTCAACGTCGCACCGCCGACGATGCCCGCGCCGGTACAGGCGAACAGCATCGAGTAAAGCGCTGGGCTGGCGTGAAGGTGATCGATCAGCACTAACGGCGATCCCGATACGTATGAGAACAGCCAGCCAAAGCCCAGCGCATTGACGAGGATATGAGCCATCGTACTGCGATGACCCAGTGCCTTCCGATAGTCGCGAAGAAGTTTCCCGAGCAACGGCGGCTTCGGCCCAGGCGGGATAGTCGCGGTCTCGTCGATAGACAGGCGGACGATGAGAAGCAGCAACAGGCCGCAGGCCGCTGTCGCGCCGTAGATGCCTCGCCAGCCTATGCACCCCAGCAGCGCAGCACCAATAACCGGGGCCACAATGGGAGCCACCTGGGAGACCACGGTAACAACGGCGAGGCGCGCCTGAGCGGTCCGCCCCTCGAAAAGATCCCGCACCATCGCCATGGCTAGCGTCATGCCAGCCCCGGCTCCGGCGCCCTGGACCAGCCTTGCCGCGAGAAGCACGCCAATGGACGGTGCGACAGTCGCCCCCAACCCGCCGATACTGAATAGCACGAGTCCGATCAGCAATAGTGGCCGGCGGCCATGACGGTCCGCCAGGGGACCATAGAAAAATGGGCTTATCGCGAAGCCCGCCATGAACAGGCTCAATGTCAAACCGGCGAGGCCCCCTGTGGCGCCTAAATCAGAGCCAATTTTTGTCAGCGCGGGCAGCGCCATGTCGATCGAGATCGGCGGAAGCGCGGCCAGCGCGCCCAGAAAGATGGCGAATGTCGCGCCACTCGTTTTCATGTTCATGACGCACTCCTCGCTCGACGCTCAGCGGCTTGCGATGGTCGCAAACGCGACGCCGGATGGCACGAGCCGTCCCGTAGGCTCCCGTGCAGCTTTGTAAAATGCGAAGGTTTCGAATAGGTCACGACATGGTCCTCGTCAGCAGGAGATCGACGGCGGCCCACGTAAACCCCAATTTTACCGGACCGTCTGTCGGTACATTATAGTACCGTTATTCGGTACACAACAAGATCAAATTTGATATGTCAAAAGAAGACTCACGAGATGGTGGGATGCAGGTGGTTTCCCGCGCAGCAGCCATTCTTCGGATGCTGAGCACCCATTCAGGCAGCAGCCTTGGCGCAATAGCAAAAGCGACGGGGCTTCCGCGATCTACCGTGCAGCGTATCGTCGACGCGCTAGCTGCCGAAAACCTGGTCGAGGCGGGAGCGGCGGGCGTCCGCCTGGGCTGGGGCATGCTCCAGCTCGCGCAATCGGCGCAGACCGACATGTCCGCCCGCGCACGCACCGCGCTGGAGGCGCTCTTTGCGGCAACGCATGAGACCGTGGACCTCGCGGTTGGGCACGGGGCCGAAGTGTCTTTTCTCGACCGGATCAATTCCGACCGCGAATTGCGGGTCGTGCCGATCAATGACCGGCCGAGGCCCATGCACGCCATGGCAAATGGCAAGGCCATTCTCTCCACCCTCAGCAATGATGAGATCGAGAGGGTCATGGCGGGGCGCATGCCAGCCCTGACGCCGCACACCCTGAAATCGATGCCAGCGCTCATTGCCGAAGTCGAAGAGGTTCGGCGTATCGGCTATGCCTATGACCGCGAGGAACATGCGCCAGGAGTCTGTGCGATTGCGGTGCCGATTGCCGTCAGGGGCCTGCCCACGCATGCAGTTTCGGTGGCAATGCCATCGAACCGGTTTGAAGAGAGCCTGCCGTCGGTGCAAAAGGCACTTACTACCTGCCGGGCCGCAATAGAGAGTGCCGAATTCCGGTGACTACTGGCACGGCCCCGGTACCGCGCCCAGAAACCCGTCTGGGCAGTCGTCCCACGTCGGGAACACTCCTTGCGCATGCCTCAAGGCGGTCACAGCGCCGGTAGGACCGGGCAGTCCGACGGTCGTTGGATCCCCGCCGCGCTCGGGCGTTGCGCAGAACTTGCGGTCGCAGAAAATGTTTGCGGTTCGGGCGGCGCCTGCCGGGCGGCTCGACCCATAGCCGACGGCGTGTGTCCCCAGGACATTGCGTCACGCCGACAACCGGGGACATGAAAATGGCAGTCGAAAAGATAGAGGAGCAACTGGAACCGGAGCTTGCCGTCGAAGACAAAGCGGAACGCTCCTGGATGACGCGCCTGGGGCCGGGCTTGATCACGGGAGCGGCTGACGATGATCCGAGCGGCATCGCAACCTATTCGCAGGCCGGCGCGCAGTTCGGCTTCGGGCTCTTGTGGACCATGTTTCTCACGTACCCGCTGATGGTCGCCATCCAACTGGTCAGTGCACGGATGGGACGGGTTACCGGCACAGGGCTCGCCACCAACCTGCGGCGTCATTATCCTCCTGCCGTGCTTTACCTCGCAGTGCTGCTGGTGTTCATTGCAAACACGATCAATATCGCAGCCGACATCGCCGCGATGGGCGCAGCCGCAAAACTGGTTCTTGGCGGCCCGGTGCAACTCTATGTCGTGCTGCTGGGCGTATTTTCTCTGCTGCTTC
>JBEKNG010000289.1:0-7157 GCA_049523075.1 Paraburkholderia sp. | reverse complement strand
TGCGCCGACCCCGGGACGGTCCAGCGCCTGCACGAGGCGCAGCGCCACCAGCAGTTCGTCTTCCGTCAAGGTGGGCTCGAGATCGACGATCGCGGCCAGATCGGCCAGATCCTGGCGCAGGTAGCCATCGTCGTCGAGCGCCTCGATCACGAAGCGTGCAACCTCGCGGTCGCGCTGGTCGAGCCGGTAAAGCCGTAATGCGTCATGCAGCTGTTCACGCAGCGTGGGCTGCGCACGGGCCCAGTCGGCCGGGTCGCTGCTTTCGGAATCGCCGCTCTGGCGCGACGAACTGCGGCTAAACGAATCTCCCGAATATTCGCTGCTGGAATAATCGCTAGAGTCGCTGGCGAAGTCGCCGGAGGATTCATCCTGGGCCACGCTTTCGCGCGAGTCGGCCACGGCGGCGTCCAGCATCGTCTCAGGCTCGCTCGCAATGGCGGTTTCACCGGCCACTGCCTGGATGCCGTCGGCGCCCGTGGAAGAAGTTGCGAGCGCAACATCCTCGGTGTCGGTGGCGTCGTATTCGAGAAACGGATTCGTGTCGAGGGCAGTACGCAACTCCTGCTGGAACTCGAGGGACGACAACTGCAACAGCCGCACTGACTGCTGCAACCGCGGTGTCAGTGCAAGCGACTGCCTCGTGCGTAGTTCAATTGAAGGCGGCATTGTAGTGAGGTCCTGTGAACAGTTCTAAAAAGTCATGTGGCACAAGTAGAGCAACTGCCGTACCAGCTCTCGCAAACTGCTGTTTTTTCTCAGCTTTATACGTTTCGCCCAGTTCGCGCACGTCTTTTGCGGGGGATTCGCGCGCCAGTTTTTACAATCGGCCGGAAAAATGCGGACGGGCTGCAAGGGCCGCCCCACGGAGCATTGCGCCTCCCTTGCGAGGGCGAATCAGGCCGGTCGCATCCGTCGCGCTCAACGGCTCGCAGCCCACGCACGCCGGCCTCTCGCCGCGTCGGGAACGCTCCTTGCGGATCAAGCCGTGTGGACGGATAAACCTCAGACATGTGGTTCATGCGCAAGCAGGTGCCATGTGGGAACGAGTCGTCTATCCGGTGTCGATAACGGGCCAGACGGAACCGTAGCGGCAACGATCCCACGCGTGTCATCGGCGACGGGCTTCAGTCGTGATCGACCGCCCAGGTAACAAGACCGCCTCTCTTATCAACAACACGAAGGAGCACCTATGAAGACCCTCCATTTCATCAAGGCAGCGGGCAGTATTGCCTGCGTCGCTTTCGCCCTGAACGCCACCGCTCAAACGAACAACTCCGCGCCGCCCCCCGCCTCCGAAACTATGGGCGAGCACATCGACGACGGCACGATAACGACGAAAGTCAAAGCCGATCTGCTCAAAGCCAGCAACGTGAAATCGACCCATATTCACGTGAAGACCCGCAATGGTGTGGTATGGCTCACGGGCACTGTGCCGAGTTCGGATGACAAGGCGGCGGCTGCAGAAGTTACGCAGAACGTGAACGGCGTACAAAGCGTCAAGAACCGCCTGAAAGTGGTTGCCGACTAAGCCGCAGCCAGGTTTCGCGGCATCGGCGCAGCCGCTGCCCGCATGAACAAGGGGCCGTCCGCATTGCGGACGGCCCCTTATCTTTGGCTACCTCAGTTAAAACGGTTGCCAGGCAGCGCTCATTGAGCCGCCGTTACTAGCCCCCGTTACTTCCTCGCAGCAGCAAACTGGTCGCGCAGGTCGCGAATCCGGTCGTGGTTTTGCAGAACGCCCTGAAACTGTTTTTCGACCACGATGCGCACGTCGGCCGGCAGTTCCTTCTCGAGTGCGTCGTGATAGTGTTTCTTCGCCACGTCCTCGCCTTTTTCGCAGTCGGCGAGAATCGCATAGTCGGTGCGTCCGGCCACGGCCGATTTGACGTCGGTCCAGCCGCGGTGCAGCGCGCCGCTTACCGAGCCACCGGTTTCCGGCTTGCCGCCGAGTCTTTGGACGACATCCTGCAGTTCACGCGCGCCCCGTGAGCAGTCCTCTGCGCGCGACACAAAGAGCGTCTTGAGTTGCGCATCGTGTGCATCTTCGGCCGCCTTGCGAAAGCCACGCTCACCGTCCTTCGATGTTTCAACCAGTTCGTTCAATACACTCGTCACGTTGGTAGACATTTGCATTCCTCCGGGTTTTGTCGTTCATCAGATCCGCTGCCGGCGGCAGCGACCGTCCTTTGATCACGCATGACGCGTGCCTGGAAAACCCCAAGCCTTGGCGCATCGGCTAGCAGAAATACGCGCCCGTACCTGCACGCGCGGCCTTGGCACGTGGCTTTGGCAAAGTTACCCGGCGGGCGTAAATGTTTGCCAGGTCACCAGCATGCCCGAATACCCCGAAGCCTCATCCGACCGACGTGGCGTGCGCCTCAGAAGGCCTTCGGGCAGAGTGCGGGCCACTGGCATGGATGTTGCTGAGCTACTGGTGCCCTCCACGGTGCGGACGGTCGGCTACCGGCTGGACGCACTCACATCGAAAAGCAATGGGCACGCAACAGCGACAGAGGGAATTCATATGAAGAAGCTCAGGAGAGCAGAGTTTTTGCTGGCCGTGGCGATTGTCACGTCCGCTGCGGTCATGCAGGTCCGCGAATACATGTTGAACGCCGCGCCGCACGATACAGTTCAGGCGCGGTCTTGCGATGCCCCGCATCAGGGTCTCGCACCAGCTGCTTGTACAGCCATGCGCGGCGAGCGTCCTGCGGAGGGTGCGACTCATCCGCAACAGTCCGTCCCGCGTATCTGGGTTTAACGCGGGAAGAGGCGAATTCAAGGTTTGGCGCGCGGCGGCCGCATCGATGGGCCGCCGCATTTTTTATGCGTCGATCTCTGGCAAATCGACGCCGCGCCCAGACAATCGCGCCTCCGCTCAGGCGCGCTTTTCGTTTAGCTCAGGGATGGTATCGGGCGGGCGGGTCGGATCAAAGTCGGCCCAACGGCCCTGCTGCCAGCGGCCTGTAGCGCGTTCGATGGCGGTGCCGCCCGCATCGCGCAAGATCCGGCCGGCGTCGTACTGGCTTGCCGGCGAGACATGAACCGCCAGCAACACGCCCGAGTCGCGTGTCTCGCCATCCTGCGCGGCCTGCCGTCCGAATCGGCCACCCTCACGCGTGTGAGACATGGCGCCGACCAGTGAACCGACATACGCGCCCACCGCCGCTGCGATGATCGACACCAGCAAGGGCGCGGAAAACAGCGTAAAAATGCCGACACCTACCGCCGCTCCCACCACGGCGCCGATCGTCACGCCCTTGCCGGCGCCTTTGGGTGCCTGGGCGGCGCCGGCATCCGTGCCCGTATCGCCGCCAATCGGATAGCGTGCATGTTGTCCGGTTGGATTGACAAAGAACAGCGTGACGTCCTCTTCGACGAAGCCGCTGTTGAAAAGTTGTTGTGCGGCGGCTTCAGCCGTCGGAAAAGTCGTAAAACGCGCAGCGACGATGAGTGACATAAAACCTCCTTCATCGCAGAAAATGGTTGTGGGCACATCCATGACTAGCGGCGACCAGGCTCCATCCCTTCAACCCGGAACAGTCCGCTGTGCAGCACGACGCCGCCGCCGTCGTTCCGGTCGAGTTCTTCGGCACATACCGAACGGATCCGGCCCAGGCCCTGTTCGAATGCCTTGAGCAGCACTTCTTCCAGTGCAGACTGCGCGCCGAAGTGATCCTCGAGCGCCTCGGCCGTGATCGCACAGACCACTGGCTCGCCGTCGACCTGGGCCATGAACTGCACAGTCAGGCTCGAGCCGTTGAAGTCCGGATTGTCGTCAGGGAAAGTAATGCGCATGGTGGCGTCCTCATAGGCCGGGCGCGGCAGAATCGCGTTCATGATGCAGCCGGCCCGAATGTCTTCAGTTGCAGATCGACCAGTGCCATCGCTGCGACCATCGCTTGTACGGAATACCGGAATCTCATGCACTTTCTCCCAGGTCAACAGACCCGCTATCGGCCGGGCATTCCGCCCGGCCTCAGGCAAGCCCCTCAGGCCCCCGCGGGCTCATTCATGCCCGCGGGCCCTTGCGCCATGTACTGCGCTTATGCAGCCTTGCGCTTCGTCAGTTGCGCGATCAAGGTCTTATTGAAGGCGGGCAGATCGTCAGGCTTACGGCTAGTGATGAAGTTGTCATCTTCGACCACTTCCTGATCGACCCACGTGCCGCCAGCATTACGAATGTCGTCCTGCAGGCTGGGCCAGCTCGTGACGGTACGGCCCTTCATAATGCCGGCCGACACCGGCAGCCACGCGCCGTGGCAGATCACCGCGATCGGCTTATGCGCCTGATTGGCGGCCTTCACGAAGGCCTGTGCCTGCGGCAGCAGGCGAATCGCGTCGCCGTTCACGACGCCACCGGGCAATACGACCGCGTCATATTCGGCTGCGGTTGCCTTGTCGAACGTCGCGTCGACCTCGACTGCATCGCCTTTGTCGACGTGCTTGAAGCCCTGGATTTTCCCAGGCTTTGCCGAGATCACGTGGACCGTCGCGCCTTCCGCGGACAGCGCACGCTTCGGTTCAACCAGTTCTGCCTGTTCGAAACCGTCGAGTGCGAGGACCGCGATCTTGCAGCCCTGTAGTGACTTAGCCATACGTATTTCTCCTTTTTGAGCATAAAAGTGGATTCAACCGGCGCTGCGGCGGCCATCGCCTCGAACTCGCTTTCGACACCGCTCAAGAAGCTAGCGAGCAAGAGCTATGCCCATGCAACGTCAGGCGGTGTCTGCGTCCGGGTCATTGGGCGCAAACGGCTCGTCGACGCGGTCCGGTTCAATATCCGCGTCGACTGAGAGATTGGCGTCGCCGTCGGCGGACGCCCGTTCGCCGGTGCCGTGGCGGTCCGTGTCGCTGGCCAATTCGGCGTCGCCCGTTTCCAGCGCGTGATTGTCGAGTTCCGAGTCGACATCGAAGGTGTGGCGCCGCGCGCCAGCCGTGTCGCTGCCGCTGTCGGAGGAATCGCTCGGGCCCAATGCGCCAGTAGTGCTGGCGGTCTCGCGGACCTGGTGTTGCGGTTCGTCGTCGGGATTCAATGTGCTCATTTCAACCTCCGTGAGTTTTCAACGCTTGCAGTGGAGCGCCGCAAGGAGCGTTCCGCGTGTCGGCAGACATGCGCTGAAATGCGTCGGGGCACGTCCTGGCGCCGTGGCTGCCCGACATCGCCACTGATCACCAGGTATCACCCTTGCTAGGTGTTCACTGCGATGACCAGTAAGCCACTGCCGACAACTGCGGCTGCCTGCGCGCCCTTTCCTCACAGAGACCAGCATCGATTACCGGCAACCATGACCGCCTCGCTCCGATCTACAAGACGCCCATCTGCCACCGCACCTGCGGCAGTGGCGCATGCCGCCATGCCGGGCGGTTTGCGCCACGCCGACGACACGCGCCCCGGCTACACGCGCAAGCCGCTTAAAGACGGTTTCGCGTACTTCGATGTGGCGGGTGCACGCATCGACGATGCCGATGAAATTGCCCGCATTAACGCCCTTGCGATTCCGCCCGCCTACGCCGAGGTCTGGATCTGCCCGGACTCACGTGGGCATTTGCAGGCAACCGGCCGCGATGCACGCGGGCGCAAGCAATACCGCTACCACCCGCGCTGGCGCGATACCCGTGACGCCGACAAGTTCGAGCGCCTCGCCGCGTTCGGCCGGGCGCTGCCAAAAATCCGCGCCCGGGTGACACGAGACCTGAAGCTCCATGGCATGCCATGCGACAAGGTGATCGCCGCGATCGTACAGTTGCTCGACTCGACGCTCATCAGGATCGGCAGCGTCGAATACGCGCGCGACAACCAGTCGTACGGCCTCACCACGTTGCGCAAAAAACATCTGAAGGTCGAAGCGGGCCGGGTACGCTTCCGCTTTCGCGGCAAGAGCGGCATCGAGCACGACGTGACCATCGACCAACCGCGCGTGAAGCGCATCGTCCTGCGCTGCGCTGAGTTGCCGGGACACGACCTGTTCCAGTACCTCGACGACGACGGCACACGCCATACAGTCGGCTCAGCGGATATCAACGACTATCTGAAACGCGCGAGCGACGCCGATTTCACTGCCAAGGACTACCGAACGTGGGCCGGCAGCGTCTACGCGTTCGCCGCGTTGCGAAGGCTGCTTTGCAGTAGCGCGGCGGAGGCACGGCGGCACATCGTCGCGACGGTCAAGGAAGTGGCTGCGTTGTTGCGCAATACGCCTGCTGTCTGCCGACGCTGCTATATCCACCCGGCGGTGATCGCCGCATTCGAGGCAGATGAGTTGCAAGGCATCGCCGATTGCAGGCCGCGTCGTGGCCTGCGGGTCGACGAAGCGGCCTTTGCCAGCCTGCTCGCCAGCACCGCGAAACAGGCGGCAAGGCAAGCGGCCAATGAACCACGCAGGCGTCGACAGTCCGGCCGCCCCACTCGCTCCAGCGCGACCGGCAGCGCAGCACCCGCGCGCGGCACCACCGTTGCCACGGAACCTGCAAGTGACGAGCAACTCACGGCACTCCTGAGTAAATCTCGCGCCATCAGAAGAAAGTCCTCGGGCACGCCCGGAACTGCACGTGGAACGCGTGTGCGCCACTCCGCGCGCACCGCGCCGCGGCAAAGCAGGCAAACAGGAACGTGACGCAGCAGCATTCCCTCCCGTCTCTCCCCTAAACTTCCTGCACACGCTCCCTCGCAAGGGTGCACCATAGCCGTTCGTCGCTTTCTGGGTTTTCGTGGCACTACCACCCGCTTTCCGGAGGAAACACCATGCGCATTCAAACCGCCTTCCTTTTCGACCTCGACGGCACGCTGGTCGACAGCGTCTATCAGCACGTCCTTGCGTGGAAACAGGCGCTCGATCATGAGGGGATCGAACTGTCGGTATGGCGCATTCATCGCAAGATCGGCATGAGCGGCGGCCTGTTCACCGATCAGTTGCTACGCGAGACTCGCAGCGAGATGAGCGCCGAGCGCATCGAACGGTTGCGGCAAGCGCATGCCGCGGCGTATCGGGGCCTGGGCAGCCAGGTGCGACCATTGCCCGGCGCGCGCGAACTGCTCGCCGCGCTGAGCGAGAGCGGTACCCGCTGGGCCATCGCCACGAGCGGGCGGATGGAAACTGCCGCGGTGAATCTCGCCGCGCTCGGGGTCGATCCTGAGAAAACGGTCGTCGTGACCC
>JBEKNG010000288.1:0-7159 GCA_049523075.1 Paraburkholderia sp. | reverse complement strand
ATACCATCGCGAGGACATCCGCGCTGCGGAACAATGAGGGCAACGCGGCGTCTTCAAGCGGCCCGGTAATCACAACGTTTTCGTGCGGTCCGATGGACAAACCGTGTTGCGCCGCGAGCTGGATAAAGCGCCGCGTGTATGCATCGTGATCGAGCAGGCTTGCGCCGCCTGCAATCACAAGCTGCGCCTCGGGAAAAACGCGGCGCACAGCGGGAAATGCGTCGAGCAGCGCGAGCGTGTTCTTGCGCTCTTCGACTCCGCCTACAGCAAGGACGAGCGGCCCCACGCCTATCCCAAAGCGTTGCCGGATGGCTTCGTCACCGGGGCACGATTCTGGAGTGAAGCGCGTGGTCCCGACACCGTTCGGCACCGTGATCGCTTCAATGCCGTAGCGCTGCTGCATCTCACGGGTCCACGTGTCGCTCACGCATAACACCTGGTCGGCATCGCGATACGCGCGTTGCTGCCAGGCCGCAAGACGCGCGTTGTCGAAGTGATCGAGGTGGTGCACCGTGCGCACGAAGCCGCGAATCGCTGCCTCCTCCTTGAGTTCGGCAAGCGCATTGCCGCTAATACTGTCCTCGGCATGCAGGATGTCGAAGACTGCCGTGCCATGCGCGCGCAAACTGTTCTTCAAGGCGCGAATGCGCGCATCGACCAGCGCCACGGTGCCGGCCTGCGATCCTGTGACCGGCGCGTACACCACGCGGCACGGCGGCAAGCGAAATAGCGTCTCGCCATTGGTTGCGGGCGCAAACACCGTGACGTCATGTCCTTGCGCGCTGAGCGCGCTCGCCAGTTCGAGCGTGTGCACGACCCCGCCCCGCGGATTGACCGAATGCGTCAGCAACGCGTTCCGCAATGCGTCCGTACTCATCGCAGCACCTGCTCCGCCGGGACGATAAACGGCTCGCCCCTGAAATCCCATAACACGGCGGCATCCTCGCCGCGATGCACGACCACCTCGCGCGAGGCGTCCACCGTCCCGATCACCGCGCACGCCAGCGAACGCGTTGCGAACTGCGCCTGCACGCGCTCGACTTGTTCCTCACGCACCGCCAGCAGATAGCCGTAGCTCGGAAACGCCGTGACCCAGCGCGCCAGCGGCACGTCGACGGGCTTGGGAATGGCGTCGAGATCGATCCGTGCGCCGACCTGCGAGCACTCTAGCAACATCAATGCGGTGCCGAGCGTGCCCGCCATGCTGATGTCCTTGGCGGCATCGCACAGGCCGCTCTCCGCCAACTGCGGCAGGAGCTCGAGATCACCGCGCAGGCGCGCGGCGGGCGCGCCGACCGACGCATTCCAGAACGGATAGGGTTCTTCGAAACGGCCGCGCAGATCGACCGCCATCAGCAGGCGGTCGCCGGGTCGCGCATTGAAGCTCGACAACAGCGCCTTGGCGCGCCCCACGATCGATACGGCCAGCTGCGCCTGATCGCTACGCGCATTGGTGTGTCCGCCGACAATCGGCACGGCGTATGCCACCGACGCCGCGGCCATCCCCGCGAGCACCTCATGCGCCGCTTCGATGCCGTCGCTCCATAGCGCATCCACGACAGCGAGCGGCCGGCCACCCATCGCATAGATATCGCTGACGTTGACCATCACGCTGCTGTAGCCCGCGAACCACGGCATCGCCTGCACGAAATCGCTCACCATCCCTTCGATGGCAAATAGCAGATACCCATCGCCATCCGGCAACGCTGCACAGTCGTCGCCCAATGCCACCGCCTGACCGAGATCATTCGCCCCGCCAGGCAAGCGCCCCGCCAGCGAGGACACCACACCAGCGATGTCAGTCTTGTGCCGGAAGCCACGGCTCTCGCGCAGGGCCACGACCAGATCCGCCACGCTCATGACCCGCTCCGCGCCTGCGTGACGAAGCCGCTGCGCGGTGCCGTGCACGGCGGATAGTGATCGAGCTGCGCCCGCATCAGATGATGCGAGCGGCCGTGCACCATCTCCTGCTCGAGGGCGTCCCAATGCAAGGCACGAAACAGCGGCACATTCTGGCTCTGCACATGCGCGAGGAACGTCTCGCAGCCAAGTGCGTGAGCGCTTGTCACCGCAAGGCGGATCAGCGTCGCGCCAATCTTGCCGTGGCGGCGAAACGCCGCGTGCACCGCTAGCCGCGAGCCGTACCACACGCCCGGTGCCTCCTGATGGATGCGCACCGTGCCGACCACCTGCTCGGGCATCCCGGCGATGCAGCTCACCGCAACCAGTTGCTGGGCACGCTCGTCGATCTCGTCGCGGTCGTCGCCGACGAAAATGCCCTGCTCGATGCAGAACACCGCGCGCCGCAATTTATGGGCTTCCCCCGCTTCCCACGGCAGCGTGGTCCATTTGATGCGGTACTCGGTCGGTGTGTACAGCGCCGGCAACGCCGGTTTGTCATCAAGCGTTTCCAGCACCCCTGCGATCGCTTCTCCAAACATGATCAAACCTCGTACGAAGACAACGATGAGCACGCGCCGCACTTGCCGCATCCGGCCTTGATATCACTCGACCGCAGACTCGCTGCGGCAAGCATTGCGCCGAGCGGCTGCAGGACCGACTTCATGAATTCGGGCGTCGGCGCAGGATGATCCTCGAGTGGCGTGCCGCTGATCGGCACGAACGGCACCACGAACGGATACACGCCGAGCTCGATCAGTTCGCGCGAGATCGTCAGAATGGCTTCAGCACTATCGCCAAGTCCCGCCAGGATATAGGTGCTGACCTGGCCGCGCCCGAACACCGCCACCGCCGCCTTGAACGCCTCCATATAGCGAGCCAGGGGCACGCTCGACTTCCCAGGCATGATGCGTTCGCGCAAGGCCGGCGTGACGACCTCGAGATGCATGCCAAGCGTGTCGATGCCGCTTGCTTTCATGCGCGCGAACCAGCGGTCGTCGTCGGGCGGTTCGCATTGCGCCTGGATGGGCAGATCGACTGCGGCCCGAATCGCAAACGCGCTTTCGCAGAGGATCTGCGCACCGCGGTCGCTGCTGGGCGGCGTGCCGGTCGTCAGCACCATATGCTTGACGCCGTCGAGCAGTACGGCCGCGCGCGCCACCTCGGCAAGCTGCTCAGGCGTCTTGCGCGCAATCGTACGGCCCGCCGCCAGCGACTGGCCAATCGCGCAGAACTTGCAGGTCTTGCGACGGCTCTCGTAGCGGATGCAGGTCTGCAGCACCGTCGTCGCCAGCACATCCGCGCTGTGCAACGTTGCGATATGCGAGTACGGCACACCGTCAAGCGTCTGCATGCCATAAAAACGCGGTGCCTTCGGAAAGCTGATATTGGCAATCGGGATCGTGCCGCGCAGCAACGCACTGACGCCGCCCGCGTCCACCGGTGCGGCGACGAACGGCGAATGCCATGCCGTGTTGGTATGCACCGGCACCATGATGGTCACGCCGTCCACCGTCACGGCCTTATGATCCGACGGCCCCGCACCACCGCGCCGACTGGCAACGCCCGTGCCCGGATCGGCGAGCCGCAAGCCCACCGATTGCAACTCAGTCATCAATTGCCGGCTAGCGGCCGGCAGGGTCTCGTTGGAATTCATCGCGGTGTCCCACGGTTGAGTTGAAATCAATGCCGGCGTCGGCGGCAGAGTCGGTGGCGAAGGTGGCGGCAGCGCCACCCCACGCCGGCATGGGCGACATCGTCGTGGCCGGCCGTTCGTTGATCGCGAGGCTAAGCAGTTCAGGCCGCGCATAGTGACCCACCGAATCCATCATGCGTTTGCGCTTGGTGATCAGGGCCATGTCCAGATCCGCGATCACCATGCCCTCGCCCTCGCGCAGCGGCGCGGCCAGGTGCTGGCCTTCGGGTGAGACGATCGCCGTATTACAGCCGCCGCGCAGCGCCTTCTGCAGATTCGTGTCGCCGGTGACCGAGGCAATCTGCGCTTCGGTCAGCCAGCCGGTTGCATTGACCACGAAGCAGCCCGACTCCAGCGCGTGATGACGGATCGTGACCTCGATCTGCTCGGCGAAGATCGGCCCCACCAGCGAGCCTGGAAACTGGCTGCAGTGAATCTCTTCGTGCTGCGTCATCAGCGCATAGCGCGCGAGCGGGTTGTAGTGCTCCCAGCAGGCAAGCGCACCCACTCGCGCGACGGCCGTCTGCACCACCTTCAAGCCGGCCGCATCGCCTTGTCCCCAGATCATGCGTTCATGGAACGTCGGCGTGATCTTGCGGCGCTTGAGCAGCAACTGACCGTCCACATCGAAAATCAGTTGCGTGTTGTACAGGCTGCCGTAATCGCGCTCGTTGACCCCGAGCACGACCACCATGCGATTGAGGCGCGCACGCTCGGCGACGGCCTGTGTCACAGGCCCCGGCACCACCACCGCTTCTTCGTAGAGCCGCATGTGATCGGCGCCGGAGGCTACCGGAGGACGCACGAACGAAAAGTACGGGTAATACGGCACGAAGGTCTCGGGGAACACGATCAGTTGCACGCCTTCGCGTCCCGCCTGGTCGATGGCCTCGCAGACCTTGTTGAGGGTGCCGTCGGTGCGCTCGAAGTCCGGTGAGATCTGGACCGCGGCGGCACGAACAATGCGTTTTTCAGACATGGTGATGGCCGCCTGTGCTCAGACCGTCCAGGTGTGGATGATCAGTGCGTTGTCCTTGCGATGCAGAAGCTGGATGTCCAGCACGTCAAGCGGGCTGATCGGACGAATGCCTTCGATCAGCGAGGCTTCGCCATGACCGTATAGCGCCTGTAGCGCGAAGCGGCACGCGTACACCTTGCCGCCCTCCTCCATGAACTTGATCAACTGCTTGTTGAAGTTCAAATGGCCCGGAAACGCTTCGTCGCCGAGCGTCGGAAAGCCGCGCTGCAGGCCCAGCGTCACCCCCGGGCCGTACAGGAGCACTGAGGTCTCGAAGCCTTTGCGTTGCAGGCGTGTGGCTTGCAGCAGATTGACGAAACCGATCGACCCTTCGAACGCCACCGTATGAAACGTGACGAGCGCCTTTTCACCCGGCTCGGCCTTCACGTCCTCGAAAACCTTCTCTTCGTAGTCGACGAGGTAATCGCCCTTCTGATGCAGCGGTTTGTTGACGGCAGGCATGGCACTCTCCAATGTGGTTTGCGTGAACAGAAAATGAGGCGTGGTAGCAGGCAGCGCCGCTTGAGCTTTACGCCGAGCCCACTAACGCAACGCCCGTGCCACTTGTCGTCACCGTCAATGCGATCACTTTCCAATCAAACAGACGATCATTCGTTAAGCGCCCTAAAAATTTTTTTGGCCCGAAGGTTGCGTGCAGCCAACGCCGTCGACGAAAGCCGCGTTTGCACCGCTGATCGCACCAGCCGGGGGCGATCTTGCTGGTGCAAATGCGCGGCGCTGGTGCAGTCATTCACCAGATACGATCAATCCGATCATTGCATCCGATCACTTTTCATGGCCCCGCGATGCACCCGCGCGGCCCTTTTAACCGTCACTTATCTTCACAAAATCGATGAGTAGCCCGACACATCACTGGATCAAACGCCTCGCCGAAATCCGCAAGCCCGCCTACCTCGCGATTCCCGATCTGATCGAAGAGGACCTCGCCACCGGACGCCTGCGGCCGCGTGACCGGTTGCCAGGTCTGCGCGATCTGGCCGACGAGCTGACGCTCAACTACACCACCGTGGCGCGGGCCTACGCTGAAGCGAAGAAGCGCGGCCTGCTCGATTCGCGGGCCGGCAGCGGGACCTTCGTGCGGGGCCGCACGGCAACGCTGCCGCTCTCGGGCGGCAGCAGCATCGAAATGACGATGAACACCCCGCCTGAGCCGGACGACTACGCGATGCGTCTACGCGAGTCCGCGGCGCGTCTGATGGCGGACAGCGATCCCTATCAACTGTTGCGCTATCAGGACTTCGGCGGCACACCAGCGGACAAGGCAGCCGGCACTGAATGGCTCAAACGCCGTCTGCCGAACTGTTCGCCAGACAACGTGCTGGTCTGTCCCGGCATTCACAGCGCACTCGTCGCGCTGGTCTCGCAACTGGCGCGGCCGGGTGCGATGATCTGCCTCGACACGCTCGCCTATCCCGGCATCAAGGCGATTGCCGCGCAACTGGGCGTGCGTTTGCAGGCGCTCGCGCGGGACGATGAAGGACCGCTTGCGCATGCGTTCGAAGCGCTCTGCAAGACCGACAAGCCGAGTGCGTTCTACTGCAACCCCACCCTGCAGAACCCCAGCACACTGACGCTCACGCACAAACGGCGCGAAGCGCTCGCGGATGTCGCGCTGCGCTACAGCGTGCCGATCATCGAGGACGACGCTTACGCGATGCTGCCGCTAAAGGCACCGGATGCGCTGGCGAGCTTTGCGCCCGAGCTGACCTACTACGTGACGGGTATGTCGAAGAGTCTTGGCGCCGGTTTGCGGGTCGCCTATCTGCAAGCACCGACTCCGCGCCAGACGCAGCGCCTCGCGGGCGCCCTGCGCGCGACGACGGTGATGGCAAGTCCGTTTACAGTGTCGCTCGCCACCCAGTGGGTGAACGACGGCACGGCGCAGGAGATGCTCGACGCCATACGCGGCGAATCGAAAGCGCGTCAGGCTATAGCGGCGCGCGTGCTGGGCGGATGGTCTTACGACGCGCACCCGGACGGCTTTCATCTTTGGCTTCCGATCGCAGGCGTTGGCGGCTGGAGTTCATCTGAACTGGCTTTGCAGTTGCGCAACCAGGGTATTGCGGCGGTCGCCAGCGCAGCGTTCTCCACCGACGGCAATCCGCCGAATGCACTACGCGTGTGTCTCGGCGGTTCGAAGAATCGTGAAGAGTGCGAAGAGGCGCTGCGTATCATTGCCGAGACGCTCGAGCATCCGCACCATCTGCATTCGGCGATCATGTGACATAGTTCAGACCGCGCCTCATTTCGCGTTCCACGCGCAAAGCACGCGCTGCCGCGTGAAGTACGGCTAGGCCTCGAAGTCCAGACCACCGAGCAACATCTCGATCTCGGCTTGCGTATGAGAGCGGAAATCGACTTCACGCGCGTTGTGCCAGGCGTCGAGCTTGCGTGGGAGCGCATTCAGATAGCGTGAAAAGCGTGCCTCGCCGCCTTCGTCCATCAGGCGCTCGATCTCGTCGCTGTCCCAGGTGAGGTGCAGATTCAGCGGGTGCGGAAAGTGACGCGGCGCTTCGATCGGCGCG
>JBEKNG010000287.1:0-7163 GCA_049523075.1 Paraburkholderia sp. | reverse complement strand
TTCGATGCAAACGCAACGGCCACCGCGCTGCGCGAGGCCCAGGAGGAGGTCGGACTGGACCCGCAGCGTGTCGAGGTGCTCGGTTCGTTGCCCGACTATCTGACGGGCACGGGTTTTCGCGTCACGCCGGTGGTGGGGCTTGTGCATCCGCCGTTTACCGTCGAGGCTGACTCACTCGAAGTGGCAGAAGTCTTCGAAGTGCCGTTGCGCTTTCTGATGGACCCGGCCCATCATGAAGTACGGGTGTTTCGCTGGGAGGGCGGCGAGCGGCGCTTTTTTTCGATGCCTTATCCGCGTGGCGACACGGCCGGGCACTACTTCATCTGGGGGGCGACGGCGGGCATGTTACGTAACTTCTATCGCTTTCTCGCCGCATGACCGGCATGAAGCGATACGAACCGGCCCGAGTGTCGCGGCTTTGCAACCATCGCTGCGCTCAGTCGCATCCGACCCTGTGCTATCGTTATAAAACAATCGCAAAAACTCGAATGGCACGGCGCACCGCATGACTTTTTTCTCCGTATTGCTGGCTCTGATCATTGAGCAGGTCCGCGCGCTGTCGCCGAACAATCCGGTGTCTGCGCTGCTTCAATATCATGCGGAGTCGGCGGCGCACGGATTCGATGCCGGCAAGCCCAAGCACGGCCTGCTCGCGTGGCTCGTGGTAGTGGTGCCATGGACGCTGGCCGTCGCGCTTGTCTACTACGTGCTGTATCACATCAACTTCGTGCTGGCGTTCCTGTGGAACGTCGTGATCGTCTATTTCACACTCGGCTTTCGCCAGTTCAGCCACTACTTCACGGATATTCACCTCGCGCTCAACAATGATGACGTGCCGCGCGCCCGGGAAATCCTCAATGAATGGACGGGCCTCGATACAGTCGACATGCCGGTCAGCGAGATCGTGCGTCATACGCTCATTCATGCAGTTGTCGCGTCGCACCGGCATGTGTTCGGCGTGTTCTTCTGGTTCCTCGTGCCGGTGGGTCCGGCCGGTGCGGTGCTGTACCGGATCGCAGAGTATCTGGCGCGGACCTGGTCGCGCCCGGCGGATGACCGCACCGTGGCGTTCTCCGGTTTCGCGCAGCGGGCGTTCTTTGTGATCGACTGGGTGCCGGCGCGATTGACCTCGCTGGGCTTTGCGATTGTCGGCAATTTCGAGGACGCCATTTATGCATGGCGCAATCATGCGCGCCAGTGGCCGGACGCTAATGACGGCGTGCTGCTCGCGGCGGGCAGCGGCGCTTTGGGCGCTCGCTTGAGTGGGCCGCTAGCGGAGCCGTCGAGTCTCGACGCGCTGGCTACCGGCGATGGCGACGCATTGCCGGTCGGCGACGACTGCACGCCGCGCACGCTGCAATCGGCGGTGGGCCTGGTGTGGCGCGCCGTGATCCTATGGATGATTCTGCTGCTGATGCTGACGATTGCCGTGTGGCTTGCGTGAGGCAGATGGCAGCCACGTGACGCCGCCGCGTGCGTAGCGACACCCGTGAAGCAACATCCTGATCGAGGCCGGCCATCCCGGCCTCGATGCTTTTGGGCCGCGTGGCGAGACGGCCGCTACCGTTATCCGTCGAGCGGATTACGCGCCGTTCCGCACTGCCAGCACACGGTGAATTGCGCCTCCAGCGTCTCGCCGCACTGAGCGCAACGCCATGAGGGCGAGCCCGCGCCAGGACCGTTTGCTGCCACGTCGATGAGCTTGCGCGCGATTACCTCGTCACGTTCGTCGACGAGCCACAGTTCCGGCGCGCACTGATCAGCTGGAATCTCACCCAGTGCGCCGTTCAGGTAGCGGTTGTGCAGCTCACATTGAATGCCCGCCGTCGCCAGCACATTGATCCAATGCTGTCCGATCAGCAGATTCGGCGCGCGCATCAGTTTCATCATGAGTGGAGGTCCGTGGCGAGTGAGTGAGGCTGGTTAGGGATTGCGAACGTGCGGCTTGGGCTTGGGGTGCGCTGAACGACCCGCTCAGGCACCGCGCCGCGTTCACCGTACGATCTGGCTCGCCTCATGCACGAGTTGCGCATACAGCGCGTGCCGTGCCGGTGCGATCCGTCCGTCCGCGACCGCTTCGAGAATCGCGCATCCCGGTTCCTGCAGATGATGGCAGTTGTAGAAGCGGCAATTGGGCAACAGCGGTCTGAACTCGGGAAACGCGCGTTCGAGCTTGCCTTCGGTCAGGTGATGAAGTCCGAACTCCTGGAACCCTGGCGAGTCGATCAGCGCGCCGCCATCCGGCAACGGGTACAAGCGCGTGAAGGTGGTCGTATGGCGGCCGCTATTCAGCGCGGTGGAGATCTCGCGGGTTGCCACCTCCGCGTTGGGCACCACCAGATTGACCAACGTCGACTTGCCCATCCCTGACTGCCCGAGCAGCAGCGTCGCATGACCGCGCAGATGCTCGTCGAGGGCGGTGCGCGCCGCCTCCGGCTGGGTCTTGATCGACAGTTCGACCACCGTATAGCCGAGCGCCTGATAGCGCGCAAGCCGCGTCCGTGCGCCGGGCAACGCGGCGGTCACGTCGGTCTTGTTCAGCACGATCAACGGCTTAAGCTCATTCTCCTCGGCGGCCACCAACGCGCGGCCGAGCAGGTCCTCGCTGAAATGCGGCTCGGTAGCGAGCACGATCAGCAACTGATCGAGGTTCGCCGCGAAGAGCTTCGACTTGTACTGGTCGGAGCGGTAGAGCAGGTTGCGCCGCTCGCCGATTTCGACAATCACGCCCTGATCGGCCGAAGTGGGTTCGTAAATCACGCGATCGCCGACCGCCACTTCGCTGCGCTTGCCGCGCGGGAAACACTGCAGCATGGCGCTGCCGTCTTCGGGCGCGACCAGGTAGTGCCGGCCGTGGGCCGCGATCACGCGGCCGCCCACGCGCGTCGTGGACGGTGCACGCGGCGCCTTCGCGGAGCGGGCGCTCATGCGTGCCGCATCAGGCGGTCGATCCGCTGGGACGCCGGTGGATGCGAATAATAAAACGCGGTATAGAGCGGGTCGGGAGTGAGGGTGGACGCGTTGTCCTCGTACAGCTTGACCAGCGCGTTGACGAGATCCTGTGCGTCGGTCTGGGTGGCGGCAAACGCATCGGCTTCGAATTCATGCTTGCGCGAACTGAGGCTGCTGAGCGGCGTGACGAAGAACAGAAATACCGGCAGCGCGAGGAAGAACAGCACCAGCGCGAGCCCGCTATTGCCCCCGAGCAGCGATGGCCGCACGCCCAGTCCTTCGTAGAACCACACGCATTGCATGAGCCAGCCGAGCAGCGCCAGCATCACGAGGCTGACGGCGAAAATCACGATCATCCGCTTGATCACATGACGGCGCTTGAAGTGGCCGAGTTCATGCGCGAGCACCGCTTCGATCTCGCTGCCCGACAGACGCGCGAGCAGCGTGTCGAAAAACACGATGCGCTTGGCGGCGCCGAAACCCGTGAAGTAGGCATTGCCATGTGCCGAGCGGCGGCTGCCGTCCATCACGAACAGGCCCTTGGCGGCGAATCCGCAGCGCTTCATCAGCGCTTCGATACGGCTTTTCAGCGCCTCGTCCTTGAGCGGCTCGAACTTGTTGAAGAGCGGTGCGATGAACGACGGATACAGCACCAGCACCAGCAACTGGAACACCACCCAGACTACCCAGGTCCACAGCCACCACAGGCTGCCGGCCTGGTTCATCAGCCATAGCACGACGAACAGCAGCGGCAGCCCGAAAGCCGCGCCAAGCAGCACGCCCTTGATGCGGTCGGCGAAGAAGATGCCCTTGCCCATCCGGTTGAAGCCGAAGCGCTGTTCGATACCGAACTGGCGGTAGTAGTCGAATGGCAGATCGATCACGCTGGTGATCGCGATGACCGCCGCAATCAACGCGATCTGGCCGACGTAGCCGCGCCCAAGCCAATCGGAGATGGCCAGATCGAGCGCCTGCACGCCGCCCAGCAGCGTGAGCCCGATCAGCACAGCCGCGCTGACGACGATCTCGATCATCGTCAGCCGCGTGCGTTCGACCGTGTAATCGGCGGCGCGCTGGTGCGCGGTGAGCGCGATCGTAGCCGCGAACTGGCCGGGCACCTGCTCGCGGTGCGCCGCGACGAAGCGGATTTGCCGCGACGCGAGCCAGAGCTTGGTGCAGACCATCGCCACTACGGCGACCGCGAACAGAACAGTGAGGTACAGAGTGGGCATCCGGGGAATCCGTGGTATCTATGCGAGAATTATATGTTTCTTCCCGCCGGCTGGCGGGGCCACGCTAAAACGAATTGTTTCAACAGCCAAAAACGCGCGTCGCTCATGGCGCGTGGCGCTCTCCACCAAGGTTGCCCTTCATGACAGACATCCTCGAATCCGCTGACCAGCCGTCGCTCGTGCGCAGCGACATGAACCTGATCTGGCTGGACATGGAAATGACCGGGCTCGAGCCCGATACCGACCGCATCATCGAGATCGCCGTGGTCGTGACGAATTCCACGCTCGACAAACTGGTCGAAGGGCCGGTGCTCGCCATCCACCAGAGCGACGAAACGCTCGCCAAAATGGATCAGTGGAACCAGAACACCCACGGCCGCTCGGGATTGATCGACCGCGTGCGCGCCTCGACCATCAGCGAAGCGGAAGCCACCGAGCAGATCCGCGAATTCCTCGGCCAGTACGTGCCGCCGGGCAAGTCGCCGATGTGCGGCAACTCGATCTGCCAGGACCGCCGTTTCATGGCGCGCTGGATGCCGGATCTGGAGCGCTTCTTCCATTACCGCAACCTCGACGTGAGCACCCTGAAGGAATTGTGCCGCCGCTGGCAGCCCGCCATCTACAAGGGCTTCCAGAAGCGCGCCATGCATACGGCACTGGCCGACATCCACGAGTCGATCGACGAGCTCAAGTACTACCGGGAGCACTTTCTGATCCCGGCTGCGGGCGCGCCGGTTGCCGAGGCCTAAGCCACTTGCCGCGTGACGCAGCCATGAACTGGCGGCGGGGCTGCTCGGCCCGTTTCTGCCGGGCGAGCCGTCCGCGCCGGCAGAACGGGCAACGCGGCAACGCGAGCGACCCACCCGGCAAAACCTGACGAGAAAACCCGCAGCTCAGTCCTGGCGCGGCGCGCGAATGGCGTTTTTCGGCCGGAATGCCTTTACGATCCCGCCGTTCGTTTCCACGTACGGACCGCCGATCAGGTCCACACAATACGGCACCGCAGCAAAAATGCCGGGTACCTTCACGGCCCCCGCCTCGTCGCGCAAGCCTTCCAGCGTTTCCCGGATCGATTTGGGCTGCCCTGGCAGATTCACTATCAGCGCGGCATGCTCCGCCGTCTCGCGGATCACCGCCACCTGGCGCGACAAAATTGCCGTTGGCACGAAATTCAGGCTGATTTGCCGCATCTGCTCGCCAAAACCCGGCATTTCCTTGGTGCCGACCGCCAGCGTCGCCTCCGGAGTCACATCGCGCCGTGATGGTCCGGTGCCGCCGGTGGTCAGCACGAGGTCGCAGCCCACCTCGTCGACCAGTTCGATGAGCGTGGCGGAGATCGTTGGCGCGTCGTCCTGAATCAGCCGGGTGACGGCCTGCCAGGGCGAACTCAACGCCGCGCCGAGCCATTCCTGCAGCGCCGGAATGCCCTTGTCTTCGTAGACGCCCGTGCTGGCGCGATCGCTGATCGATACCAGCCCGATCAGGATTTCGTCGGGGTGGCTACGCGCGATCTTCGTCATCATTGTCTTCCGGAACGTCGTCTTCGCCGTCCTCAGCCGCTGACGGCCCATCCGCGTGCTTGATCCACTGGAACAACTCGCGGAAATAGCGCGGCGGCTTGCTCTGCTGCGCTTCCTTGCGGGCGTTGCGGATCAGCGTGCGGCCTTCCTGCGGGTCGGCAGCCGGGTGCTGGCGGATGAATTCGGTCAGCGCGGCGTCGTCGGCGAGCAGTTTTTCGCGGGTGCGCTCGATCCAGTGCATGCGCGCCGTTTCGGCCTTGTTGACGCCGTTGTACGAGTCCAGCGCAGTACGCAGCGCGGCGGTTTCTTCTTCGAGCAGCGAACGCATCACGCGACCCACGTATTGAACCTGGCGGCGCTTGCCCTCGTGGTCGGTGATGCGGCGCGCTTCGCGCACGGCGTCGTCGAGCTTTTCGGGCATGGGCATGCGCTTTAAAGCATCTTTCGGAAGCGCGATCAGTGCTTCGCCCAGCTCCTGCAGCGCGTGCATGTCGCGCTTGAGCTGGGATTTGCTGGGACGGTCGTACCCGTTTTCGTCGACCACGTTGTCGGCGGCGGGTTCCATCGGTTGAATGCGGGTTTTGCGTGTCATAACCGATATTGTAGCGTGCCGTGCCCATGAATCCCGCTGTCCCGCCGCCGTCCCGCCGCTTCGACTCAGCGAATGCCAGGTGCGTCCGCGCGGACCTTGCTATGATCGCGGGATACGTAGTGACGTACTTGAGAACACACCGGAGGGCTGCTTGCGGCCCCGACCAGGACGCAACGAAGGACGGCAACGAATATGGCAGCAGACATGGACGTCAGACAGCGCTTTTTCCCGCATACCCAGGATGAACTGAAGGAAATCGCCTCGGACATCCTGCGTCACGCAAAGTCGCTCGGCGGCACCGACGCGGCGACTGAAATCTCCGAAGGCGACGGCCTGTCCGTCTCCGTGCGGCGTGGCGAGGTCGAGACGATCGAACACAATCGCGACAAGATGGTCGGCGTGACGGTTTTTATCGGCAACAAGCGTGGCAACGCGAGCACCTCGGACTTTTCGCCGCAGGCATTGAAAGATACGGTCGCAGCGGCCTACAACATCGCGCGCTTCACTGCGGAAGACGATTGCGCGGGTCTGGCCGAGGCCGAACTGCTCGAAAGCGCACCGCGTGACCTCGATTTGTATCATCCGTGGAACCTCACCGCCGACGAAGCGGTGGAGATCGCCCGCCGCGCCGAAGACGCCGCGTTCGCGACCGATCCGCAGATCCGCAATTCGGAAGGCGCAAGCGTCTCCGCGCAGCATTCGCAGTTCGTGCTGGCCACCTCGCGCGGCTTTCTGTCCGGCTATCCATATTCGCGCCACTACGTGGCGTGCGCGCCGATCGCCGGCAGCGGACGCAACATGCAGCGCGACGACTGGTACACCTCCCAGCGCAGCGCGGCAGAGCTGGCCGATCCTGAAGCCATCGGC
>JBEKNG010000286.1:0-7177 GCA_049523075.1 Paraburkholderia sp. | reverse complement strand
TTCATTCGGTTCCCAACAAGAAAACGACTTTCGAGACCCGCCAATTTCGAATGTGGCGAACAGTCAGGCTGAAAATGATTTGTTCAGACCTTCCCTAACTTTCGCAGCCGCATACTTCCATTCAGCGACGCTTCGCACAGGCGGCGTAACCGCCTGATATCCCGGCAGATCACCACGAGGGGCCTCAATCATGACGATTTTCAAGGATCCGTTACACGACCAGCTTGGTACCTGGCCCATCGCGTACATCCCGTACGGAGGCGCGGACCTCGGTGAAATAGAAAGCGTAGCCGCCGTCGTAGATGACGGCGATGACGATGCCTTTCATCTCGCATGGACGCAAGCGGCCGATCGATTGTATGCCGATGCGCGTGCCGCGCAGTCGAACGGACATGAAGCGAGTGCCCGGGCGCTCTATCTCAAGGCCGCATGCTTTTTCGGCAAGTCTTACCATGCGCACTTCGGATGGCCGGTGGATCCACGCGTGACTGAAGCATCGAAGCGGCAAATCGCGGCATTTGAAAGCGGACTTGAACTTGGCCGCGAGGCATCAAGGCCGATGCGCATTCCATTCGAGAATATAACGATGCTCGCCTACCTCATACCCGCACAAGGGCGCTCGAATGAACGACGGCCGCTGCTCATCCTGACGAACGGCTACGATGCCAGCATCACAGATCTCTACTTCGCCTCCGCGGTCGCGGCGTCGAGACGAGGCTACCACTGCCTCATCTTCGACGGGCCAGGGCAAGGCACAACGCTCATCGAACATGGCATGCAATTGCGGCCAGATTGGGAGACCGTTATCGCGGCCGTCGTAGATTTCGCGCTGACGTTGCCCCAGGTAGACCCGAAGCGCATTGCATTGAGCGGCTGGAGCCTCGGCGGGTACCTCGCGCCACGGGCTGCGTCGGGCGAAGCGCGTCTTGCTGCGTGCGTCGCGGATCCCGGTCAGGCATCAATCGCGCGAGGTTTTCGCGAACATGCGATCAAGCTGGGCGCGACGCCAGAGGAAGCGGCGGATCTCGGCGCCCTTCCCGAACCTCTACTCGCGAAGATGGAGCAGATCATCGCCGCGGACAGGGGATTCCGATGGAGCTTCATGCAACGCGGATACTGGGTGAATGGCGCGCGAAATCTACGGGACTATCTGGCCCGCATCGAGCAGTTCACGATGGGGGATCGTATCGAGTTAATAAGGTGTCCGACATTGTTCACTCTGGCCGAGGACGATCCGCTTGCGTCAGGCACTCGTGAATTCTTCGATGCGTTGCAATGCCCGAAGACGTTGATACCTTTCAGGACGAGCGAAGGCGCTGGAGAACACTGTGAGATGCGCAATCGATCGATTCTGAACGACAGGGTGCTCGACTGGCTTGACGATGTACTAATGCCACGCCCAGGGTCAATCACCGGAGAGTTCGTGGTTGGACAACAATTCGACCATCCGGCACAGCGCTGAGTGATCTTACGACACGCGCCTCACGAGGCGGCGGCTGGCGAGGCATATTGAGCGCCGAAGCGGGCAATTTCGTCGGCCAGAGCCTGATCCTGCGCGGGTGCGAGGCCGCTAATGCCCACAGCACCTCTCACTTGACCTCGCGCATCAGTCAGCACTGCGCCACCAGGGAGCGCCGTCAGCAACGAATCGCAGAAATAGCCGATAGGAATGTCCTCTTCACGCAGTCGCTTAAGAAAAGCGTCGGTGGTCACACCCATGCGGGTACAGGTATAGGCCTTTTGATGGGCTATCTGGATGCTGCGCACGGGTGCGTCATCCATCCGCAGAAAGCCGGCCAGAAAACCATGGCCATCGCACACCGACACACACACCGGCTTGCCGAATTCCTTTCCCGCCTTCTCGACCGCATGCGCAAGAAGCGCCTGCACGAATTGGAGATTCAAATTTTCCACCCGACCCACCTTCCGTTCACTTATTACTCGCGCCGATTGGCGGCGGATAATGCACCTCTTCACCTTGCAACTCACGGTGCTCGAGATCGACTTGTGCGCTCAGCTGCATCTGCTTCTTTTGTTCTTTCCGGAATACCCAGGCAGTCAGGATCGGCGTAAGTACCGCTGTCACGATCACCGATGCCGCCACCTGCACAGTTGCAGCCGGTGCGATCGTAGCATATGAGTGATCTGCCAGCGCTATCGCCTGCGGCGTGCCTGCTGCATTGCCTGCAGTGCTCGACGCAGCAGCTCCCGCCACGCCGGAACCACCCAGCAACCGATCCGCGAAAATACAGACGGTTCCGGTCACGACAAATACGGCCACGCCCAGCAACATACCAGGCATACCCGCCGTAAAGACCGCTTTGAGATTGATCCCCTGACCCAGAGTGAAGGCCATAAATGGCACGATCAACGGTTCATGTTTGCCAAAGAAATCACGCAACTCGCTGTCGAGATTGCCGAGTATTGCACCAGCAAAAATCGGCGCAATAACAGATAGCATGGTCAGCCACGGGATATTTGCAAGGCCAGCTCCAACAAGGACGAGCATCGTCACGAACGGACCCGTCTCGATGCTTTGCGCGACATAAGTGCCGGAATCTTCCTTATTTCCAAAGGCACTTGTCAGCGCCAGGAACATGCCCCCGTTGGTATCGTTCATTGCAGCCAGCACAGCAACTGTGCTGAGTCCCAGAAGATTCCCGTGAAAGAAGTGAGCAATTGCGAGCGCAATCAGAACCGCGATACCCACCTTCGAAAGCAGAATGCCGAATCCGCGTTTGAGCATGCCGGGCGCCGCTCGTAAGGTCATCTTGGTGCCGACGGTAAACAGATACATCGCAAGGATGGTCGGATATCCCTGGTTAGTCAGCGCCTGGGTATAGCCACCTATTTTTAATGCGTTCGGGCTGAACGTATTGATCAGCATGCCGACAAACAGCGGAATCACCATCATTCCGCCCGGCACCTTGTTGATGAATTGGTAAATACGCATGCTTACCGTCTCCTTGGTAGCGCGTTGCCTCGCCTACATCATCGTCATCACTGCATTATGAATTCAATATTTTGAGCATATTAGATGAAGATTTTGCCGCTGCGGTAGCACGTAAACCCGCATGCTGAATTTTGCATTCAACACTTTCGTTTACTGGACGAGCGCGACGTCCTCGTCTTCGGTACGAAGGGACGTGCAAACTGTCGATGCCGACCGGCGTGATTCACTTTACGGGGCAATGGCTCTTGACGTCGAGGGCCCCGTCTCAGTGACCTTGAACACGGCTACCGCCTCACGCAGTGCGCGGGCCTGTCCGGCCATCGACTGCGCGGCCGCCGACGCTTCTTCGACCAACGCCGCGTTCTGCTGCGTCACTTCGTCCATCTGCGCGACGGCTAAGTTGACCTGATCGATGCCAACGCTCTGCTCTGCGGAAGCCGCGGCGATCTCGTTCATGATCCCGCTCACGCGTGCAATCGAATCGACGATCTCGGTGATCGTCGTGCCGGACCGTTCGACCAGCTCCGAACCCGAGTGCACACGGGAGGTCGACGCGGCGATCAAACCTTTGATCTCCTTGGCGGCCCCTGCGCTGCGCTGTGCAAGCGCGCGCACCTCGCTGGCGACCACGGCAAAACCCCGCCCCTGCTCCCCCGCGCGGGCGGCTTCCACCGCCGCGTTCAACGCGAGGATATTGGTCTGGAACGCGATGCCTTCGATCACCCCGACAATGTCGGAGATTTTGTGCGAATCAGCGACGATGTTCTCCATTGTGCCGACCACCTGCTGCGTCAGTTCACCACCTCGCACGGCCAGCCCCGATGCGCTCTGCGCGAGTTGGCTGGCCTGCCTGGCGTTCTCCGCGGTTTGCTTGACCGTCGAGGTCAGCTGTTCGATGCTCGCGGCGGTTTCCTCGAGCGATGCCGCCTGCTCTTCCGTGCGCTGCGACAAGTCGGTGTTGCCCGCGGCAATTTCGTTCACGCCTACATTGATCGATTCGGTACCACCACGCACAGCGGTGATCGCCGTACGCAGCGAATCCTGCATCTTCTGCAACGCGGCACTGAGCTTACCCATCTCATTGTCACTCGTTGCGATGATCCGGCCAGTCAGGTCGCCCTCCGAGATGCGATTGAAATAACCGATCGCGGTGTTGACCGGGTCGACGATCGCACGCGTCAGCATCATGCGTCCGCCCAATGCCAGCAACAGTACGGCTGCAAGACCGACGGTCACCGCCATGCTGACCGCGTGGAACCGGTCTTGTGCGTCCTGGTAGCGTTGCGCGCTGCGCTTGAATTGCGCCTTTACCAGCGCGTCCATTGCCGACGAATACACGTTGAACAGCTTCGGCATGATGTGCGCCTGGAGCTGCACAAAGGTTTGCCTGTCGCCTGATTTGATCGCGGCGAGGGCTGGCTCCAACCCTTCGCGCAGGAACGCGCTGCGCTTGTCCTGCATGTCCCTGAGGAGCGCCTGTTCCTCGTCGCTACTGCCGGCGTGGCTGAGATAGTGCGCCAGGTAGTCGTTAGACGCCTGCAGGTACACGTTGAAACGCTGGAGCACGGCGCCCTGCCCCTGCTGATCCTGCAATTCCGCCAGCGACGCGTAGGTCGCAAGCGCGAGACGCGCATTTAGCAATTTCACGGAATCGCCTTCAAGGTCCGCCACCGCAGGCGTATCAACGGTATACATCTGGCGCAACGATTCATTACCATCACGCATTGACAAAAGCCCGGCCGCGGCTCCTACCACCAGCACGATCCCAAATAGTGCGATCATCGTGTTAAGGCTGGCGCGAATAGACAGATTGTTCAGCATGCTTTTTCCTCCACAAAGACACTGAGCAGTGCGGCGCGGGGCTTCAGGTTCCTGAAATACATGGACTCATTCTCCAATAGCGAAGGCACTGCGGTTTCCCAATTAGTTATTTCAATTCACCGCGATTCGACGGCCGGCTTGAGGCCGGAGAGTCGCACCGATCAGAAGGCACCGCAGCCGGTTGCAGGGAGCCAGGACCGCAGTACCTTTCGATCAGCACTTCTACATTCCGCGAAAGCAGACAGATAGCCTGGCGTGATTGGTCCGACAGTTTCTAAATATTTATTTAATGTATATCGGCTCGAACCGGCCGAACTTTAGTCGAACTGGATGGTCGGTTACCTTGGTTTGGCGTCGTTGCTGCGTTTCGGGCAAGTTCTGGAAACTGCAGGGAATACGCTAGCTGCCCGGCGCCACCGGGGTCACGGAGAGACCCCAGCCACGCAGATAGGCGACTGGCGTAGGAGCCGGTCGGACGATTTAGCGGCTTACAAAGTCCAGGGATGGTCGTGGATTATCAACTCATGCACTCAACCTTGCTGCACGCCCCTGCGTCGCACTCGCCAAGAAGGCCACGGATATGATTGGCCTGCGCCTTGCGCAGGTCGGCGAGCCTTTCCTGTTCATTTTGTATAGGATAACTACTTATTCGTAATTCTCATAGAGCCATGAAATTCTGGGTAATTACAAGGTCTTCTCAGCGGTTTACATCCCTTTCGCAACTCATTATGGGTGAACAATGTTTCATGCGATTGCCCTGGGGTTGTTACCCATCGGACGAAAATTCGCTCTACTGTAGCAACTCACGCGATGGATCGCATAACAGGAGCTACATCATGAACCAATACTTTTCAACGACTGTCCTCGCCGCCCTGCTGCGCACCAGTTCCACACTACTATTTGCAGCAGCAATCGCGAAAGCCTCGACTCGGTGACGGGAAAACATCCACCCTTTATGAGTCACGGTGACGCCCGTACACCAGGCACGCGGCGTCATGTTTGTCTGCTACCTCGCCCAGGTGGCGCTCGGCCTGATGGTGCGGGCACTGCTGGCAATTCGAACGCCAGCACCTGCCTGCAGCGCACCTGGCCAGACTGCCGCGCCGACTATCCTTGACCTGCGTCGTGCATTTCTTCTCGCCTTGGTCATCGGTTTCTTCCACGAAGTATCCCAACCACCTCCTGTAGTGACTTGTCATGGCGACATCGTCCTGCTGCATCAGTTCAGCGGCAAGGTCACCGGTCACCGGCTCCTCCTGACGTTCGAAGCGGCCATGCACTGTATCTTTGACCAAACGAGTCAATTGTCATCCCGCCTGTTCCGCCAGGTGCGTAAGCTAATAAACATCAACTACGTTTTAAACGAGGTTGATCACGACAACCCGATGTCGTCGTGACGGATCAACGGAAGTGAAACAAAAAGCCAAGTCTGAAGGTGGAAACCATGAAGTCGCTTATTCAAACCATTGTTGTTGCCGCTGCCCTTGTTGCACCGGTCTTGTCGTTCGCTCAATCGAACGCGCCGGTCACCCGTGCAGAGGCCCGCGCCCAACTCGTCCAGCTCGAGAAGGCCGGCTATTACCCGAGCCGTGTGACTAACGATTACCCGGACGGTATTGAGGCTGCCGAAGCCAAGGTGGCTGCACAAAACAGCGCAACCGACATCGGCGGCGTCGCGAACGGCTCGTCGGACGCGGCACACCACGTCACAAGTTAAGCTGGAACGAGAGATATGGTTAGCGGCGACGCGCTGGTCTGGGCATTTCCAATCTACGCAGACCTCATTCCCTGGCCGCTGGTTTGACGATACCTTCCAGTTGATACAGCTCGATCTTGCGATAGAGCGTGCTGCGCGAGACGCCGAGGGCGCGTGCAATAGCTAAACGTTCCGTTTCCTCGAGACTCGCCCCCTCATCCCGCAGCGAAGGTATGACACCAGACGTCGCGATTTCATCGAGCAACTCAGCAGGCAAATCGTCGAGCGACACAGCGGGTTCGCTGGACGTCAAAAGCATATTCTCGATCACGTTGCGCATTTCCCTTACGTTGCCTGGCCACGAATAAGCGCGCAGCACGGCCATGATCTCCGCGCTCAGTTGTCGTTCGGGGACCCCGTGGCGCAAGGCAAGCTTCCGGTTAAAGTGCCCGACGAGGAGATCGATATCAATGTCCCGTTCGCGCAGCGGCGGAATACGTATACGCGTAACACTGATCCGGTAATACAGATCGCGGCGGAAGTGACCGGCCTCGACCCCTTCGCGCAAATTGCGGTTGGTCATCGCCAGCAGGCGCACATCGACGCGCCGCGGCTGCGTGTCGCCAAGCCTGTAGATGATGCCCTCTTCCAGCACTCGCAACAGGACGGGTTGAAGTTCGAGCGGCATCTCACCAATCTCGTCGAGA
>JBEKNG010000285.1:0-7213 GCA_049523075.1 Paraburkholderia sp. | reverse complement strand
CCTCGAAGCCGCCGATGCACGCGGCAAGCTCGCACAGATCCGTCAGCAGCTCGCTCACGTCCTGAACGAGGCGCGTCAGGGTGCGCTGCTGCGCGAGGGGCTCTCGGTGGTGCTGGCGGGACAGCCGAACGTCGGCAAGTCGTCGCTCCTGAATGCGCTCGCGGGCGCCGAGCTGGCCATCGTCACGCCGATCGCCGGCACGACGCGCGACAAGGTCGCGCAGACCATCCAGATCGAGGGCATCCCGCTGCATGTGATCGACACCGCCGGCCTGCGCGAAACCGAGGACGAGGTGGAAAAGATCGGCATCGAGCGCACGTGGAACGAGATCGAACGCGCGGACGTGGTGCTGCATCTGCTCGACGCCCGTATAGGAATGACCGTCGAGGACAACGCGATCGCCGCGCGTTTCCCGACCGGCGTGCCGGTGGTACGCGTCATGAACAAGACGGATTTGACGGACATCGCGCCCGCCGTGCATGCGTTGGATGAGACCGAAGGTGTCGATCTGCGCGAAGTGCGGCTGTCGGCGAAAAAAGGCGATGGCATCGCCCTGCTGCGTGCCGAACTGCTGCGCATCGCCGGATGGCAGGCCGGTGCGGAAAGCGTTTATCTCGCACGCGAGCGGCATCTGATTGCTCTGCGCGCAGCGCAGGAGCATCTCGCGACGGCCGCGCAACACGCGGATCAGAATGCCCAGGCGCTCGATCTGTTCGCGGAGGAATTGCGGCTTGCCCAGGAGCAGCTGAACTCGATTACCGGCGAGTTTACGTCGGACGATCTCTTGGGAGTGATTTTTAGTCGGTTTTGTATTGGCAAGTGACTGGGCGCGAAAGCTCCGCGGCCTAGGCCAAGAAATTCCCCGTTTTTTTGGCTTAAAGCGAAGAATAGCGGCCATATTTCGAAGCTTGGCGAAACTACGGTGTTCGGTACACAGAAGGTAGTCTTCCCAATTTGTTAGGCTCTGTGTACCAAAAATCCCTCCGGATTTCTCCGCCGTCACAGTTGGCACAACCTCCCTTAAGTGATTAGGAAAGCCAACGTTTTTAGGGATGTCGCCGGCCGCACCCTGATAAGCCCGGTTTCTACGAGTTGTTTTCGGGGCGCGATCTCTGGGAGTGATTTTTAGTAGTTTCTATTTCAGGCAAATGTCTGCCCGCGAAGCACCTACAGCGCAGATCGATCATAGGCCTTCGTTCATGGCACGAAACGGCGAACGTTCGCTATACTTCGAGGCTTGATCAAAGTCTTCTGTTTGGTACACAGAGTGGAATTTTCACTATTCATCATACCCTGTGTACCAACGACCCAAGCATGCCAAAAACCGTTCCCCCGCTCAGCGAAGCACAAATCCGCGCGATGGAGCCCCGCGCAACCCGCTACTCCATAGCCGACGGCAGCGGTCTGGTGCTGGAGGTCATGCCTACCGGCAACAAGGTATGGCGCTTTCGCTATACGCTCGACGGCAAACGGCAACCGCTTACCACCATCGGCGACTACAAACGGATTTCGCTGCGCGTCGCGCGTGAGCGGGCGCGGAAATACGCCGAGATGGTCGCCTCCGGCGTGTCGCCGGCGGCGACTGCGCGGCGCGATCGCGGCGCGGAAAAACGCGTCGACCTTCTGCGCGACGCCGCAGAGCTCTACATGACGGTGGCGATGGCGAACAAGTCCGAGGAGTATCAACGGACCACGCGGCGGGCATTCGACAAGGACGTGCTGCGAGCAATCGGCAATAAGCCGATCGCCGCAGTGACCTCGGACGACATCATCGCGATCTGCGAGCGGATCAAGAAGCGCGGCTCCCCGAAAATGGCGCTGCACACGCGCAACGTCATCAAGCGACTCTACGCATTCCTGATTGCACGGCAACTCGCCGCGAGCAACCCGGCGGCCGTGGTACCGGCGCGCTTCATCGCGACGCAGGACAGCCGCACTCGCGTGCTCACGCCTGGCGAAATGGGTACCACGCTGCGCGCGATTAGCGCTTCGAGCATCCGTCGGCCACTTAAGCTGGCCTTGCATCTGCTCGTGCTGACAATGGTCCGCAAGTCCGAGCTGATCGATGCGACATGGGCCGAGTTCGACCTCAAGGCGGCGCTATGGAAGATCCCTGCAACGCGGATGAAAAACGGCCGTGAGCACGGGGTGTATTTGTCGCAGCAGGCGGTCGCGATGCTGCGCGAATTACGCGAGGCGAGGAGCAGTCGGGCCTTTGTGTTTCCGACAGTCAGGGGCGAGGATCGTCCTATCGCGAAGAGCACGCTGAACCAGGCGGTCAAAGCGCTCGGGCTGGAAGTCGAGCACTTCGTCCTGCACGACTTTCGTCGTACCGCGGCAACCCATCTGCTGGAAATGGGTCAAGCAGCCGAAGCAATCGAAACGGCCCTCGCACGGACCGGCAGAGAGATCACGAGCGCGACTGAGCAAGCAGACTATGCCGACGAGCAGCGGGGCATATTGCAGCGATGGGCGGATTTTGTCGACGCACAGATCGAAGCGGTCCCGCAGAGCGTAACTGATAAGGCCAAAGCGGCGTCATAGCGTTTGAAGATGCGTCACTTGTCATAGCGTTTGGAGATGCGTCACTTCGCACGCTGCTTGAGTGCATCACAAGCCGGTTAAGGAGTGCCTTTTGGTACACAGGTATTTGATGATTGCCCGCGAACCCTTTTAAAAAAGGTGAGAAGGACGTTTTTGCGAGGTTACTGGGCGGACTGATATCGCGCCAGATCTCACGCAGGTGCTCGGGCACAATGCGCCTTTCGCATCCCGCCCGAGCATCCGATGGAATTAGGCACTCGGCCGGCAAAGGATTCCTCTTAAAATTTGGAGTAAACCCTATATCCATAACGGCGCCTGAAGCCGCACGTCAACTGGCCGCTCCCAAGCGGACTCATGGCGAGCGGGTTCCGCCATAGGCCAGCGTAGATCAATCAGTGAAGCCGGCAACGAAAATGCCCTGCCGGTTTTCGTCGGACAGTTCGAAACGGGGCGTGTTTTTCGCGAAACCATTAGCGATCCAAAATAATCTGCCGCACACCGCCTTCACTGTTTCAGGGTTCGACACGCAAAACCAATGCAGTCGGAATCCGACAAATCTCAGACCGATGCGGCGCACAGGCCGCCACCTCATGAGGTATGGCTTAGAGTCTCTCCCGTGCGTGATCCCCCGCGCATGTAGTACCATTTTCCGGCCGCCGATTTGGGCGGCCTTTTTGTTTGCTGTTCGTTGACCCTGACAACAGCACCGAATTGACGGCTCACGCCTCTCTTGTCGGTTGCTGGACGCCTAAACTGCAAGCAAGGTTACATGCTTCTGGGAGGCGGCCATGACCGAGTCAATGTTGGCAATTTCGATGGCGACCATCCTGATCGTCTTCGGCACGGCGATACGCGTGACCCATCTCAATCGGGAGCGGCTCATCAAGTGGTTCGAGAAGCACAACATCCGGTGATTGCGCTCGCTCCCGTGCTCGGCAGGCCAAGGCCGACTAAACCGTCACCGCCTCGGGCGAGTGAAATCGCGTAAATGGTGCCCATGCATCGCACGAATCATACGTTGCCGAAGATGCTCGCGCCGGTAGTGCCCCGCGACCAGCAACGTTGCGATCACTAGCACGGAGAAACCCATTGCGACGCCCACCAGTGTCTCGTCCATGGCTGCTCCTCGTCGGTACGTCCTGAGATTCATCTTAGATTGCTGACATCGCTTTTAACAGGCGACTGTCCAATTACCAGGATGTCGACCTGCCCCATGAAGCAAGGGCAACTCCACCCGCTTCACCACTCGAAAGAAAGCCCGCACGAGGCGGGCCAAGGGTTCTGCGAATCACTCACACGCGCTATCCGGGGACCGGCTTCGCGCAGACGCATCCTCCCGCAATCTGACGAATGCGAATGTGCGCAAGCAAACGAAGAATCTGCTTAACTTTGGCGGTTTGATGCTGGAAAAGGGGTCCAGCAATGCGCGAATGCCTCTGTGCTAAAGCAAGCGCTTTCCCTCAGCTATGGCCTAAAATACAGCCATATTCTGTGATGGCGGTCGCGACCTCGACGGAGGATTTCATGACTGAATCGGTAATGGCTTATTTGCTGGGGCCGCTGGTAATGGCGGTGGTGGGAGTGGCGCTGTGGGCCGTCTCTCACTACCATCGTGACGGCGGTCACGAAGGGCGTCGAGAGCGCTGGCTCGATACGCATCACGTAGACTGGATGCGCCACCGGCACTGATGGAGAGCGCAAAGCGGACGCCACACGCCGCGCTATGCGACACGGTACGCGGCTTATTGGCCGCCGAGTATGCGCAGAATATCGCGCGCGAAGTCTTCGTCCGCGGTCTCCCAGTCGGGCGACCCGACCGCATAATCGACCGGATTCCTTTTGCCCTGAGCCTTGCGGATTGCCGCGATGCTCAGAGCGAGGGCTCGCGCCTCGAGAAACTGCGCGTGGTCCGGCCCAAAGGGGTTGGAATGTTCGTCGTTCATTGCTGAGATGTCGGCCTGTTGCGCGCAAACTTTAGTGACCGCAGCAGTAAACCAGGGCATACCCCATAGAGTGATCCTACTAGCGCCGACCTCGCCGGCCCCGGTCATTTACCAACCCGGCGGCGGTGGCGGCGGCGCATAGCCGTATTGGCCAACCGGCGCCGGGCCGCATGCGACGTAGCCCCCTCGGTACTGGTCATAGCAGTATCCCGGCGGCCCTGCATACACAGGTGGCTGTTGATACCCTGCATACACAGATACAGGTGCCTGTTGATACACCGGCGCATAAGCGGGCGCCTGATACACGGGCGCGTAGGCCGGTGCCTGATACACGACCGGCGGCGCAGGGTTCAAAGCCGAACCGACCACCGCACCAATGACTGCCCCGCCGAGCAGCGCGCCGACGACGGCCGCGCCGTCATGAGCTGAAGCCTGACCCGCGACGGCAAGACCGCCGACCATCAACACTGCTGCCGCAATTTTTCGCATTTTATTTTCCGCCATCGGGTCATGTAAGCACATGCGGCGGATTGTGAGCGTGAACGGCGGAAACAGATGCTGCAAGTGGTAACCAGGTATTACCGGCGTAAGCGGCCGCGCGTGGCTCCGCCGGGCGCGGCGAGTCTACCGCACCGGTCTGCTTGCGCGTGGCGAGGAGCCGCCTCATGATGCGGCAGTGAAAACCGCCGTTTGCGCTGATACAAACGACACAAGGCAAACGACACAAAGATCGACAAACCAGATCCGATTTCGAGGAGCGCCATGAAGTACGACGAGAGCAACCCTTTCGCAAGAATTTTGCGCGGCGAACTGCCGTGCATCAAAGTCGCTGAGACGGACGCCACGCTGGCCTTCATGGATCTGATGCCACAGGCGGACGGGCATGTGCTGGTCGTGCCAAAAGAGGCTGCCGCGGAAATCTTCGAGCTCTCCGATGCGGCGACGGTGGCCTGCATGCGGATGACGCAGCAAATCGCCGTCGCGCTACGCGCGGCACTGCAGCCAGATGGCGTGTTTATCGGCCAGTTCAACGGCGCGGCAGCGGGTCAGACCGTCGCGCATGTGCATTTTCACGTCATTCCGCGCTGGGAAGGCCAGCCGTTGCGCATGCATGCGCGCGAGATGGCCCCGCAGGCGACGCTCGAAGCGTTCGCGCAACGGATCCGTGCCCGGCTTGGCGACGCCGTGCGCTGAGGAGACGCGCCTCAAATCCAGCGGCAACGGTAAGCAGTGCGGAAAATTCGCGCACTGCCTCTCTGTCACGGTGACGCGAAAAGGCCTCAATGTCGATGCAGCAGACTTCGCAACGGATGATGCCAATCGATATGCCGCGGGTGGTCCTTCTGCGCGCGCTGAAGATGTTCCTGCCACAATTCATCGGAGAACAGGAACGCGACTATCAGCAGCGGCACGACCAGAAACGCGCCTAGTATTAGGTGCTCCATCACAGCATCCTCCCTTTGCCAAGTCCGTGATTGCATTGTATTCGCACTTCATGTGCCTAGTGTGCGCCCGCGCACCCACAGGCATCTAGCCCCATCCGCGACAACACGACGTCCCGGCCCTGCAAAACCCTTGCCATGCCGCGTCCGACGGGCCCTGCGCCGCTGCCCCGCACGCCCCGCTAAGAACTCCTAACGCTGTGCCGGGACTAACCCTGACTCGCCGGACATCATTGGCCATTCAGCGGCGCTTGCCGCTTTTGACCCGACACGGCCATTCCGGCGCAATCTAAAATCAATAAGTCTCGAGGGTAATCTTATGACGATTGAACGCGATGCCAGGCTCACCTTAAGACCGCTGGAGCGTCACGATCTGCGCTTTGTGCACGAAGTAAACAACGACGCGAAGATCATGCGTTACTGGTTTGAAGAACCCTATGAAACGTTCTCAGAGCTATCGCAACTCTACGATCAGCACGTGCACGATCAGCGCGAACGCCGCTTTGTCGCAGTCGATAACGACGGCGAAACGGTGGGTCTGGCCGAGCTGATCGAGCTCGACTACATCCACCGGCGCGGTGAGTTCCAGATCATCATCGCCCCGCAGGCGCAAGGCCGTGGTTATGCAACCGTGGCAACGCGGCTCGCGATCGATTACGCATTTTCAGTGCTGAATCTGCGCAAGATCTATCTGATCGTCGACACGTCGAACGCCGCCGCGATTCACGTCTACGAGAAATGCGGCTTCAGACATGAAGCGGAATTGATCGAGGAGTTCTTCGGCAACGGCAAGTATCACAACGCCTTGCGCATGTGCATGTTCCAGCAGGAGTTCTTCGCGACCTACAAGCGTGGCGACTGACGCACGACGCCCGGGTCACGGCGTCCACGTCACATTCGCCTGGCCAACGCTGTCCAAAATCCTCCGCGAAACCGTGGGCGCGCGGTGATCAGGCTGACGCCTTCTTCCAGGTCGCGGCGAAAATGCCCGCGCCGATCAGCAAACTTCCCCCGGTCCGATTAATGACGCGCTGCACGCGCGGACTCCGTATTGCACAACGCGCAGCCGAGGCAAGCATCGCGTAGCAGAATGCGTTCAGGGTGCCGAGCAGCACGAACGTCGCCTCGAAAACGACGATCTGCGATGCGGCCGCAATATGCGGATCGATGAACTGCGGCACGAACGCCACGAAGAAAATGATGCTTTTCGGATTGAGCGCGGTCACCGCGAATGCGTGCGCGAAGATCCGGCTGGTGCGCGTCTCTGCTGTATCAGACGCGTCC
>JBEKNG010000284.1:0-7224 GCA_049523075.1 Paraburkholderia sp. | reverse complement strand
ACTGAATCGACCGCCGACACGGTGTTTTCGCTGATCCTCGCCACGGCGCGCCGGGTGGTCGAACTGGCCGACTGGGTGAAGGCCGGGCAGTGGCAGGGGGGCGTCGCTCCGGCGCAATTCGGCGTCGAAGTGCAGGGCAAGACGCTCGGCATCGTCGGGTTGGGGCGCATTGGCGGTGCGGTGGCGCGGCGCGCGGCCCTCGGTTTCAACATGAAGGTGCTCTACACCAACCGTAACCCGAATCCGCAGGCGGAACAGGCCTACGGGGCACGCCGTGTCGAACTCGCCGAATTGCTGGCGAGCGCCGATTTTGTGTGCCTGCAGGTGCCGCTCACGCCCGAGACGCAGCATCTGATCGGCGCGGCCGAACTGCGCGCCATGAAGAAAAGCGCGATTCTGATCAACGCCTCGCGCGGCGCGACGGTCGACGAAGCGGCGCTGATCGAAGCGTTGCAATCCGGCGCGATCCACGCCGCGGGTCTCGACGTGTTCGAAACCGAACCGCTGCCGGCCGACTCGCCGCTGCTGTCGCTCGCGAACGTGGTGGCGCTGCCGCACATCGGTTCGGCGACCCATGAGACGCGCCATGCCATGGCGTTGAACGCGGCGGAAAACCTGGTCGCCGCGCTCGACGGCAGGTTGACGCGCAACGTCGTGAACCGCGACGTCCTGCGCAATTGAAAGTGAGCCCGCCGTGAACCGCCCGCATCCCGCATCCCCGCGCCGCGCCACCATCACCGATGTGGCGCGCGAAGCCGGCACCGGCAAGACCAGCGTGTCGCGCTACCTGAACGGCGAGTTGAGCGTGTTGTCGCCGGAATTGCGCGCGCGCATCGAAGCGGCGATCGAGCGGCTCGACTATCAGCCCAATCAGATGGCGCGTGGCCTGAAACGCGGCCGCAACCGGCTAATCGGGATGCTGGTCGCGGACCTGACCAATCCGTATTCGGTCGAAGTGCTGCAGGGCGTCGAAGCGGCATGCCATGCGCTCGGCTACATGCCCCTCATCTGCCACGCGGCCAACGAAGTGGAGATGGAGCGCCGCTATCTGCAACTGTTGACCACCTACCGGGTGGAAGGCGTGATCGTTAATGCGCTTGGGGTGCGCGAAGAAACCTTGCGGCCGGTGGGCGAGGGCGGCATTCCGGCGGTACTGGTGGACCGTTTGGTGGACGGCCTTGTCGCCGACATGGTCGGGCTCGACAATACGGCAGCAGTCGAACTGGCCACCCATCATCTCCTCGATCGTGGCTTTGACGATATCTGGTTCGTCGTGCAACCGTTCGAGCGGGTGAGTTCGCGCCGGCTGCGCGAGGCGGCGTTTCACTCGGTGATTGGAGGCCAGGCCCGCGCCCGAGGCCATACCGTGGTGCTGGATCTGGGCGATGCGACGGCGGTCGAGCAAACGCTCGTCGAACTGGATCGTGCGGTGGACGCCGCCATCGAGGCTCCACCTGGCGTCACCCTCCACCTCGCAGCCGGTGCCGCCTTTGACGTGACGCCCGGTGTCACCGTCGACCTGACTCCCGGTACCCGAGCCGACGCGAAATCGGCCACTGTGCGTGGTCACGCACACGGTAGCGCGGCCACAGGCACCCGACGCGTCGCGTTGTTCGCGGCCAATGCTCCGGTCGCGCTGTGTCTCGCCCGGCATCTGAACGCGCGCCATGGCGCACGCTGGCAGGAGCGCATCGCGCTGTTGTCGGTCGACGACCCTGAATGGGCCGAATTGGCCGGCATTACGACGATTCGCCAGCCAACTTATCAGATCGGCTACCGCGCGGTGGAGTTTCTCCATGAGCGTATCGATGGCGTCGAGGCGGCCGCTCGCGACTGCCTGCTGCCCGGCGAACTGATCGTGCGCGCCTCAACTTCGCGCTGATCTGCGATCATTCGGGCTGCGGCGCGCAGCGGGTGCGCGCCGGTCATTGCAAGGAAACCCATGGTTGTTGCACCCCTCACGCTTACCTGTCTCGCACTCGCGACGCTGTTCGTCGCTGTTTTACCGATTGCGCTTTACCGGCGCCTACGCCGTCCGTTCGGGCTGAACGGCCGCGATACGATCGCGGGCATCGCCGTGTTTGCACTATGCGCAATGGTGATCGAACGCGCGGTGAATGGCTTCGTGTTGCATCAGGCGATCACCGCCGCCTGGCTGTCGAACCCGCTCACCTTCGTGATCTACGGCGCGCTGATCGCCGGCGTGTGCCAGGAGGTGGGACGTTTCATCGCGATGCGACTGATGTGGCGGCGTGCGACGGCAGGCAACGCGACGGCGCCCCATTCCGTCACGGGACCGTCTGCCGCGGCCGGTGACGCGGCGGCGAACGCAACGGCTGCGAAGCTGGCGAGGGCGGCAAGGTCCAGAAAGACGTCCGTTCCCTCGACGGGCGATAGCACCGCACTCGGCTATGGCATCGGCCATGGCGGCGCCGAGGCCTGGATGGTCGGCGTGCTGGTTGAGATACAGTGGATCGTGTTTGCGGTGGTCGAAAACCGTGGCCAGCTCGATAGCTATCTGGACAACGTCCCGGTCGACTCGATGATGCGGATCCACCTGATTCTCGCCAGCCTGTCGCCGCAGATGGCGGGCATTTTCGTGCTGGAGCGGATGGCGTCGCTGGTGCTGCAGATCGGCTTATCGGTGCTGATGTGGCGCGGCGTACGAGCCGGTTGGCGCGGGATTCTGCCGCTGGCGATCGTGGCGCATGCGCTCGTCGAAGGACCCGCTGCGCTGTTTCAGGCCAAGCTCGTGCCGCTCTACGCGGTGGATGGCCTGTATGCGCTGCTGGCGCTGATCGTGGCCGGCGTGCTGGTCAGGATTTTCCGCAGCGAGGCGCAAGTGACCCAAACCCAGACCCCAACCCGGGTCTGAACGCGGGCTCGAGTACGCAGCACAACCCTCTGGCGATTTTCCAACTTTCGGTCCATCAAAATGGAAGCCTACCAATACGACTGCGCTAGCCCCGACTTCGAAGAGTTGGCGCGAGTCATCAGCGACCTGTTTCCCGAGCAGACGCAATTCATCCAGCGTGCGGCCGAGGACGGCACGCCAACCCTGGCGGTGCACTGGGTGGCGATGCGCTTTGGCGCAGCGGCACGCCGCATTACAGTGACGCTGGTGATGACGCCGGCGGTGCTGGCGCGCTACCGGGCCATGCCGGCGCGGCAGCGCGGGCGTAGCTTTGCGGTGCTGCGAGCCTATGTCGAAGCGACCATCGGCTCGCTTGAAGAGCAGTATGCGAACGGCGAGGCCGTGCCGCGCGAAGTCACGATCGAACTCGACGAACAGTTCGCGTGAATTTGCAGCGACTCAGGGCAGCGGTTTGCCGCCCTGAGTCGCTGTCCTCACTCCACCGTTCGATACACCTTGGCGAAGCGCGCAGCCTGCACGACGCCAAAGTCGCCCGGCGCGTATTGCATGACCCAGTCGCCGGCCGTGCCGTGCAGCACGTCGCCGCCGGCAGCGGAGCGCGCCAGCGAGAACGGCTCGTTCATCTGCCGCGCCAGCACGATAGCCGGGCGGTTGCGGTACGGGCCCGGCTCGCCGTGGGCGAGAGCCGGTTCGGCGGGGACATATTTTGCGTCGAAGCGATCACGTGATACTACCCAGCGGTCGCCGGTCGAGCCTGTCACCAACGCATCGCGCGGCGCATAGCGGTTCGGGCCTTCGAGGCTCATCAATTCACCCTCGCCGGCGGCGAATTCGACCAGGACGGTTTCGTCCTTGAGGACACGTTGAGCGGCCGCGTCGGAGCGCAGGTCGAGTTTCTTGAGTTCGATCATGAAGCAGGGTGCCGATAAGGTAAGAACCGAATAATGCCAGAAGCATAAAACACAACGCCTGCCGGTGAGGGCAGGCGTTGAGGTGCAGCGTACCTGGAGCGTTTGGCCAGCGAGGACCTTACTGCGCCGCTTTACCGTGTTTCTTGCCGCCAGTGTGCGACCCCTGATGGAAGGTCTGATCGGCCAGTTTCTTCTGGTCCGGCGAGAGGGCGTTATAGAGAGGTTCGAACGCATCGACCAGCTTCTTCATGCCGTCGGCATGCGCTTGGGCAATGGTCGTGTATTGCTTCATGTCGTCGAGTGCCGACTGGGCGCCCGCATCCTGACGCTGTTTGAACAGTGCGCCCATGGTCTCGGCGTTGCTACGCATGACATCTGCAAAAGCGTTCCACTGCGTTTCCTGCGCCGAGGTGATCTTGAGCTGCGAGTGCAGGTAGGCAATACGGTCTTCGACATTGCGCTCGTGTTTACTCGCAGGCGCGGCCGCTGCGGCGGGAGCCGAGGCTGGTGCTGCGGTTTGTGCGAAAGCGCCGCTCATGGCGAGCGTGGAAGCCAGGATTACCAGTGCTTTTTTCATCGAAACTCCTGATGTTCATTCGTATTCGGATACCGCGCAAATAGCGCGTGGTCGAGGCGCGGGTCATGCATATGGCGTCTTGCCAATGAGCCGGTCGGAATGCCCGCTTTGCCAAGCTCGCTATTAGTATCACGATATCCCTACAATGCGACTACGTTGCCACAAACGCTTACAACCGAAACGAACAGGAAACGCGGGTGGACAAATTTGCCAGCATGGAAATCTTCGTGGCCGTGGTGGACGCGGGCAGCCTGACGGCCGCGGCCGAAAGGTTCAATATTTCTTCGGCAATGGTTGGTAAACATATCCGCTCGCTGGAGACGCGGCTTGCCGCCCGACTTCTGACGTGGACGACGCGCCGTCAAAGTCCGACGGAGGTTGGTCGTCAGTACTGCGAACAGTGTCAGCGCATTCTGACTGATGTGAAAGAGGCCGAGTCGCTCGCCGAGGCGATGACCGCGATGCCACGCAGTGTGTTGAAAGTGACGGCGCCGCTGACCTACGGGGTCGAGGTGTTCGCGCCGGCGATGATTTTGAGATTGCCACCGCTCTTCACGTGGGAAACTGGGGTCAGTAACATCCCAGCAGCGAGACCCAATATCCAGAGTGCGTTTGATGGCGAAGTGCGATAACTACCGTTGTCCGATCTGTTACCCGGACTGGAAAGAGGAGGAGGAAGCCGCGCAAAAACGCGCGGAAGATGACAAGCAGGACTGCGTCAATTGTTGGCGCTTCTATCAGAAAAAAGCCGAAGCCATCGTCTCCGTTGCGGATCCGATCGCCCGCAATCGACGTATTAATGCTTACGGTTTCTCGACGCCCGCCGCAAAATTCATGATGGTGAGCTACGACGAGCGCGGCAAGGTCAGCGGCGTGACACTATCTCCCCAAGTCGAGACGCTGCCACTCGATAGCACGATGGTGATTGTTAATGATTTACAACGGCAGCTCAAGCAAGGCGGCTGGAAACAGATTCGCGTAGCAGACGATCCTCCGATCGATAACACCCCGGCGACGAGGGCCCGTATTCGCGCCTGCACGGCACCGACGGCTTACTGGCAGGCGGTCGATAAATATCAAATCGGGCTGAACATTCGCTGCTTCCGGTCGGAAGATCATCCGAATGATGAGCGCTACCTGATTACCTTGGATTTGGGACCGCTTGTGTTTGATGATTCGCTCAGGCCTTAGGGCGCTCGTAGCTATGTCGCTAGATGCCTGACCGATGCAAGTCGTTGTTTCTACTGAAGTCGTTACCTGATTGCGATTCTTGTCATCGTGGGTTCGAATCCCTACGCTGTACGATGCCTGACGGCGCGGGTGATAATCCGCAGCACGCTCTTCAACTTTTTCAAACAAGATTGCCATCGATGAGACCCCCGCGCCTCGATCAACTCGACGACCTCGACCGTAACCTCGTTGCGCTGCTGCAGGCCAACGCGCGCGAAAGTGTGGCCGACCTCGCGCGCCAGCTCGGCGTGGCGCGCACAACGGTGATCGCGCGCATCGCGCGGCTCGAACGCACCAACGTGATTGCAGGCTACAGCGTGCGGCTTGGCCAGGATGTGCTCGATGCGAGCATCTACGCCTACGTCGGCATCATCATCGCGCCGAAGCACGGGCCGGACGTGCAGAAGCGGCTCGGCAAGATGCCCGAAGTGCAGCTGCTATGCGCGGTGAGCGGCGAGTTTGATTATGTCGCGTGGCTGCGAGCGGATTCGCCCGACCGGCTCAACGACCTGCTCGATCAGATCGGCACGCTGGAGGGCGTCGAGCGTACGACGACGTCAATCATTCTGGCGCGCAAGATCGATCGGGGGATGATTGGGGGGTGAAAGGCAGCAGGGCTAAATCCGCTATCGCCTCACGCTTTCAGCACCCCCGCTTTCACCACCGCCGCTTGCTTCACCTCCGCTTTCACCACCGCGTTTACATCGTTTTTACGCGATTTCGTCAATTTGACGTCTTTCCTCGTCATATCGTCGAAATAGCTGGTCATAGCGCAGCACTTTGCGCCTATAAACTGTTTTTGCTTCTCCGTAAACTGTGTCGCAAGGTTCAGCCCACCGCGCGCAGCGCCAGGCGCAGCGCACGTTCGAAGCTGGAAACAGCATACACAGAACAAGGAGAAGCATATGAACGTAGCCATCGTTGGCGCAGGTTTGATCGGTCACACCATTGCTCATATGCTGCGTGAAACCGGCGACTACGAAGTCGTCGCGTTCGACCGCGATCAGCAAGCTCTCGACAAGCTCGCCGAGCAGGGCATCCCGACCCGCCGCGTGGACTCCGCCGACGCCGCCGCCCTGCGCGCCGCCGTGCAGGGCTTCGACGCGCTGGTCAACGCGCTGCCGTACTACCTGGCCGTGAACGTCGCGACGGCGGCCAAGGGCGCTGGAGTGCATTACTTCGACCTGACCGAAGACGTACGCGCGACCACCGCGATCCGCGCGATTGCCGACGAATCCGATCACGCGTTCATGCCGCAGTGCGGTCTGGCTCCTGGCTTTATCGGCATCGCCGCGCATGAATTGGCGAACCGTTTCACCGAAATCCGCGACGTCAAGATGCGCGTCGGCGCGCTGCCGGAATTTCCGACCAACGCGCTGAAGTACAACCTGACGTGGAGCGTCGACGGCCTGATCAACGAGTACTGCCAGCCGTGCGAAGCGATCCGCGACAGCCGCACGCAATGGGTGCAGCCGCTGGAAGGTCTCGAGCACTTCTCGCTCGATGGTACTGAATACGAAGCCTTCAACACATCCGGTGGGCTCGGCACGCTGTGCGAAACCCTGTCGGGCCGGGTCGAAACGCTCGACTACAAATCGGTTCGCTATCCGGGCCATCGCGAACTGATGAAA
>JBEKNG010000283.1:0-7242 GCA_049523075.1 Paraburkholderia sp. | reverse complement strand
GTGCCGCTGCCGTGCCCGTTCCGTTATCGTGCAACGCGCTAGCCTCGCGTCCTTCGCAAAGCGCGGACCAGAGCGCGAGCGTGTCAAAAGGATCGGTGTCCGGAAGAATCGCTTCGACTCGCGCATTCGCCATGACGGTCGCAGCGGGATCGGGCGTGCAGCCGACGAACACGAGTTCGCGTTTCTGTTCCGTGCCTGCCAGCGCGCGAGTGAAGAAGCGCGGATACCGTTGCGACGGCTGGCAGTGGAAAAACACCAGCAGGTCCGCACGTGTACGCACTTCGGAAAGGGTGGTGAAGAACGATCCGCGATCCTGCAACGCGAGCGTGGCCGCGCTCATCGCATCGCCGTGCCAATGATCGAGGATGGCGCCGCAGCCTGCGGCCAGCGTGTACAGCGCGCGGGCCCCGGCAACATCGGTGGTCAGCGCGCCGAACAACGGGCGGCGTGCCGACGACAGGATGCGCGCGGCGCCAGCCAGAGCGGTATCGAGATCCGCGTCGTGTCCGTCGACGCTGTTGCGGCACTGTGCATCCGGGCTGCCGTAGCAAGCGAGCGCTTGCGCGAGCCGCGGGCATTCAGTATTGGGCACGGTAAGCGTGGCGTCGTCGTGCGACTCGACCACGAGGTCGTCGCACAGCAGCGGGCAGAACGGGCAGGTCCAGTCGCGCGTAATCGACGAGGCAGGAACGTTGGCTGCGGCCGATGGGGTCGTGGACGGTGGATCGATGGGCGAGAGGTGCATGGCCGCACCTTTAGCAAGCTCCATGCCGATTTGGGCCCGGAAGCAGCAGAGGGGTGTGCGAGGCGTCGAGCACCGCTTATGTGGCCTTACGCTTAAAAGGATCGCCAGGGTCGCGGTGTGCGCGCTGACCTGCATGGACCGTGTCGGATCGGCGGCATGCCCGGCGCGCTGCGCCGCACAGGTTGTGTGCCACTCTGGAGCAGAGTGTCACGAACGGCAGCATTAGCTTGCCGTTTGTTTACAGCCACGGCATCTCCGGGGTTTGGCATGGAATTTGTATAGCAGGCCTATGTTGATTTGACGAAGGGCGTGCCGATCAGGCGATCATGCAGCGCGGACGCCACAAGCCACGCTGAAGCACCGGTGCGGGCCGCCGCCGCCATATCGTCGCGATGGCGAATACCGCCCGCGCCGATCACGGCGGTATGCGTGGGGGCATTGGCACGGATGCGTTCGAACGTGGAGAGGTCGGGGCCGTCGTAGCTGCCTACCTGATCGAGTGTCATCGCGATTACCCTTCGGGGCCACCATGCGGAGGTGCGCTCGACTGAGGTCGGTGGGGAAGTAGCGGTGAGCAGTTGGCCGGCGCGGTGGTCGAGCGAAAGGATGGGAGAAAGCCCGGCGGTTTCGGCGGCGCGTAGTGCGTCGTTGTCGTGCAGCGACTCGGTGCCGAACACCGGCACGAGGGTCGCAAGAGCTTGCGGATCAGACCGGCTATCGCTGTTGCGCCGGGTGGTTTCTTCTATACGTTCGAACAGCGCATGCATCGACGCGTAGTCGGCATAGCCCGCGTCGAGCCAGATGTCAGTGCCGGGCAGGGCGGCACGTAATGCAGCGAGCGCCTCGACATGAGCACCTTGCTGCAGGATCGCGCCGAGGTCGGCGACATAGAGCGTCCGTGCGCCGCTTGCAGCAAGCAGCGCGCGGGCGATGTGAAGTGGCCCGCTGGTGGCGGCAAGCGGCGAGCGGATCGGCTGATAGGCTGTCCGTTCGCCGCGCACCGCGCGTACCACGTGGCCGTGGAGCAGATCGAGAACCGGTATCACCTGCATGGGGGCGCGTTCCTTTGACCAAGATCTTTGTCTTCGAGTATCTCACCGGGGGCGGCATCGACCCGGAACATGCCGGCGCGGGAAGTCTCGCCGACCTGAGCGCGCTGATCGTCGAAGGCCGGGTGATGCGTGACGCACTGGTGAGTGACCTGCGTGAACTCGACGGTGTGGACGTGAGCTTCGCGAGTTCCCGTTTTGAAACCGTCGATTCGTCGCTCGTTCATTGTAGGGCCGCGCAAGGGGAGTCGATGACGGCCTTCGTCGCTCGGGTGGCTCGCCAGCACGATTATGCGTGGATCATCGCGCCGGAATGCGACGGCTTGCTGCTGCATCTGTACGACGCGGTGGGCGCAGCGCGTTGGCTCGGCTGTTCGAAAGAATCGATCCGCGTGGCGTCGAGCAAGAGCGCGACCGCGGCGTGCCTCATGGCGCATGGCATCGACACGACGCCGGCCGTCGAACCCGGGCAGGCCGGCGGGCAGTTGGGCGAGCGTTGGGTCGTCAAACCGGACGACGGCGCGGGCGGTCTCGATACCTTCGTGTTCGATAATTTTGCCGACGCCTGCGCCGAATACGACGCACGCGCGGCCGCCGCGCGCAATCCGGTGCTGCAGGCATGGATCGACGGCGAACCGCTCAGCCTTTCGCTGGTCTGCCACGGCGACGGTGTCGAACTCGTCAGCATCAACCGTCAGCAAATAAGCTTGAGCGAAGGCGACGCGCCGGGGCAGCAACCGCACATCGTGGAATTCGATGGCGTGACGGTCAACCAGATCGATCCGGCCGGCGACCAGGGCCGCATGCTCGGCGCGCTCGCGCAGCACGTGACGCAGGCGCTGCCGGGCCTGCGCGGCTTTGTCGGTATCGATGTGGTGTTCCATCCATCGCGCGGCCCGGTTGTGATCGAGGTCAATCCGCGTCTGACGGTGGCGTATGCCGGCCTGTCCGCGGCGCTCGGCGGTAATCTCGCGCGCACCCTGCTTGCCGCCCATGAGGTGCGTATCGGGGGATCCGGCCCGGCGGCGCGCAGTTGTGGCGCGCAATCGGCCTGCGGAGCGCGGCCATGAGTGGCGGGCACGTCGCGCCTGCAAGCGTCGCCGCGGCGGACGGCGGGACGGTATTCGGCTGGGATGTCGGCGGCGCGCACGTGAAGGTGTCGATGGCCGATGCCGCAGGCGCGGTGCTTGATGTCGCGCAATGGGCTTGTCCGCTGTGGCAGGGCCTCGACCATCTCGAGCGAACCATCGACCTCATCTTCGAGCGCTGGCCAGAGGCGAAGGCTGACGCCGCGCTGAACGCGGTGACGATGACCGGCGAGATGGTCGATCTTTTCGAGGACCGCGCGCATGGCGTGCGGGCAATCGCCGTTGCGCTGGCGCAGCGACTCGGGCCGCGCTTGCGTTTTTACGCGGGCGACGCCGGCTGGTTCACGCCACAGGCATGCGCGGCGGGTTGGCGCAGCGTCGCCTCGGCGAACTGGCTTGCCACTGCGCGCTGGGTCGCATCACGCGTACCCGATGCGCTGCTGATCGACATCGGCAGTACCACCACCGACATCATTCCGATCGCAGGCGGCTGTGTCGTCGCGCGTGCCGCGACGGATGCCGGGCGGCTCGCCACTGGCGAACTCGTGTACCAGGGGGTAGTGCGCACGCCGCTGTGCGGTATCGCGCAGCGCATCGAATTCGCTGGGGCGGCCGTCAATGTGATGAACGAATGGTTTGCAACCACGGCGGACATCTACCGCCTCACGGACGAACTGGCGTCGCACTACGACCTGCATCCGAGCGCTGACCAGGGACCGAAGACGGAAGCAGCAAGTCGAACCCGGCTCGCGCGTATGATCGGCCGGGATGCGTATGAGGCGAGTCCCGGCGAATGGCGCAGGTTCGCGCTGCGTTGGCGCGAACTGCAGTTGCGCGAGATCGGCGTCAATCTGGCGCGCGTGACGGCGGCTCACCCTGAGCTCGCCGCCGCACCGCTGGTCGGCGCAGGCTGTGGACGCTTTCTCGCGGCGGCGCTGGCACGCGAAGAGGCACGTAGCTACATCGATTTCGGCACGCTGGCGGGCGTGCCGGCGAGCCGATCGGACTGGGCTGCAACGTGCGCGCCGAGTGTTGCGGTGGCGTTGCTGGCGGCAGCTCGCTACCGCGAAGCCGACGATGCTAGCCCCGGCGCGGCATCGCGGGCGGCTTGAGCGGTTGAAGGGAAACGAGCGGAAACGCGAGGCAACGAGCGGAAACGAGGACAACGATCATGTGGGTGGTCAAGATCGGGGGCAGCCTGAGTCACGATCCGATGCTGCGCCAGTGGCTCACCGAGCTGTGCGAAGTGGGCGGCGGGCGCGTCGTCATCGTGCCCGGCGGGGGTGATTTCGCGGACAAGGTGCGGCAATACCAGAGCGAGTGGTGCTTCGACGATCTCGCCGCGCACAACATGTGTCTGCTTGCCATGACGCAATACGCGATTCTCATGCAAGGGATATTGCCTGAACTCGTGCTCGCTTCGAGCGAGGCGAAGATCCGCCGCGCGCTGCGCGACGGCCACGTTGCCATATGGGTGCCGACCTCGCTAATGCGCGACACGCCAGACGCGATGAGCAACTGGGACACGACGTCCGACAGCCTCGCCGCCTGGCTCTCGACCATGCTCAACGCCGAGCGGCTGATCATGGTGAAGTCATGCCCCATCTCAGAGAACGAGCAGCTTGAGACGCTGGCCGCAACCGGCGTGGTCGACCGCCGTTTCGTCGACCACGTGACCGAAGCAAATTATGTCGTTGAGCTGTTCAATAAGGACAATGTCGCGTTAATGCGCGATCGGCTGCTGAACATGCCGGTGACCTAGCCCGTTGTCGCGTTGCCTTTTGCGGTGTGTGAGGCGAAGGGCGACGGCATGCGCGAGAGCGCATTAAAGACGTGCGGCGCCGGAGGCTCTCGCGTCCGCCGCGGTGAGCGCGCCGCTTACCTCGCCTGACGGACGGTGCAGCGCGGCGGCCCATTGCGCGACGCGTTGCGGATCGAGTCGCGAGCGCCGTCCATCGACGCACAATGCCGTGCGAAAACCCGCTACATCCGGCGCGAGCGCACGGATCTGCTCGAACTGCGCCCAGCCGAGCGAGCCGGCGATGCCGCTCATGGCGCCACGCTCGCGCGTGAGCCGCAGCCATTGCGCGAGCGTGGCGCTATCCACGTGATCGAACAGCGTGCTGCCGTCCTTACCGGCAGTGTCGAACATCACGCCCACAAAGCCGAGCGTGGCCGCGTAGGCAACCAGTTCGCCGTCCATGCCGCCGTCGCACAGCAGCACCGGCACGACCGCAGCCGGCAGATTGGCCAGTTGTTCGAGACAGCGCCGTGCCGACGGACCGGGCGTTACGCCCACTTTCACATAATCGATGCCCGCACCGCTGACTTCTATGACGCGGGAGGCGATTTCATCGAGCGCCTCTACCGGCACGTCGCCGATCGTCGCGCTGATTGGCTTGACCGGGTAACGGGCGCGAAGCTCGCGGGCGATACGCGTGATGTCGCCGATCGACAAACCCCCGAGCGCGCCTGCGTTCGGCTCCTTCAGGTCAATCAGTTCGGCGCCAGCCTGGGCGGCATCCAATGCTTCGTCTTCCGAGCGGACGCTCGCGAGCAATGCGGTCATCGATGTTCTCCGAAAAGACGGGAAAGACTAGTGGGATACGAGTTCGGTGGCAGAACCGCCGGCAGAACCGAGACTCTCGCGGTGCCGCGCGATCGCGGTGGTGAGCCACCCCCAGGCGGTGCGTTCCGCATCGCCTGCGGTTTTGTCGATGGCAATCTGCAGGTAGGCGATTTCGCGGTCCACCTTATCGGCCGGCAGCATGAAAAGCCGGCTCACGAGAATCGCGCCTTCCACCACCGCTGCCTGGGCGCGGTTGAAACCGGCGAACGGCGCATGGTTTTCGCGGTGCACGCATTTCATGCGCAGCACCGGGCGGTTCTTGTCGTCGCGTAGTTCGTCGAGTTCGAGCTCGGCATGCGCCAGCGACTCGGCAAGCCTGACGCTCGCCACCCGGCTGGCGGCAAGCGTCGGCCAATCGGTCGCGCAATGCGTGACGCAGCCGGCGAAGATACGGACGTCCGTGGTGAAGTTCAACACCGCCGCCCGCGACCCGACGATATTGTCGAGCGTTACCGACGGGCGAAAAGGGGAGAGGATGACGAAGTCGCCCTCGTAACGGGCCCCCATCGGCGCGATATGAGGACGGCCATCGCACGCTGCCGTGGTGACGATCGTTTCGTGGATCATGGATGGGAACGCGTGTCCTGGCAGCGCCGAAAAGCCGGCCGTTTAGCTAGGGATTAACACACAAATCCGCAGAAGGGCCGCGTGGCGCGGCCCGTGCGGGCTTAACGCGTAGCGATATACATCGTGACTTCATAACCAAGACGCATATCGGTGTAGCTCGGAGTCGTCCATTGCATACGTGTTTCCTCCATGTGTTTGTACAGCGTTGCGCCGTCGGCCCGGCGTGATGCCGGACTTCATTGGCGTTCGTTACCACGCAAGCTCCATGCCGGGTTTTCGCTGACGAGGCGTGCGCGGCGTATTGGCGCGACGCAATGCAGCGTTTGCCGAATTGCGCCGGCGCGACCAGGATGCGCGCGGCACGATGCGGTCACGCCGTGCACTGTCCCGGGAATGCAGCAAAGTGTTCCATGACGGCCAGAAGGTTTTCTGTCCCCTGTCACGCGGTGCTCGCAATTCCCGTGCAAATCATTCTCCGCCTATCAATAGCGTACGTGTTGAAAATTCGCTTCGCGATCTGCGATCGATAACGGATCGGTTAAGTCTGCCAAATTAAATCGTGAATTCTCAATGATTGCGTTCCTGCCTACAGTGCAACCAAGCGCTTCGTTCTTCCGGCAGCGCGTCCGTTCACATTCGAGGATATGTCATGAACGATTTCAGTCAACCGGTGATCGATTCCATACACAAGCCGCGCGACGCGGCGAAACCTCGCGAACGGTACGCCGCGGGCGTCATGAAATATCGCGAGATGGGCTACTGGCAGCCGGATTACACGCCAAAAGATACCGACATCATCGCGCTCTTTCGCATCACGCCACAGCCCGGCGTCGAGCCGGAAGAGGCGGCGGCGGCGGTGGCCGGCGAATCGTCGACGGCAACCTGGACCGTGGTATGGACCGACCGGCTGACCGCGTGCGACATGTACCGTGCGAAGGCCTACCGCGTCGATCCGGTGCCGGCCTCGAACGCCGGCGAACCGCAATACTTCGCCTACATCGCCTATGAACTGGATCTGTTCGAAGAAGGTTCGGTCGCCAACCTGACTGCGTCGATCATCGGCAATGTGTTCGGCTTCAAACCGCTCAAGGCGCTGCGTCTCGAAGACATGCGCATACCGGTTGCGTATCTGAAGACCTTCCAGGGGCCGCCGACGGGCATCGT
>JBEKNG010000282.1:0-7242 GCA_049523075.1 Paraburkholderia sp. | reverse complement strand
AGAACACGCCCACGGTTTGCGAACGCGTTCGCGCCGGAAACCAGTTCGACAGAAACAGGATGATGCCGGGGAAAAAGCCCGCCTCCGCGATACCGAGCAAAACCCGTAACGCGTAAAAACTCGACGCATCGTGAACGAAGGCGGTACACGCCGAGACGATCCCCCACGTGATCATGATGCGGCTCATCCAGACGCGCGCGCCGAGCCGGTACATCAACAGGTTGCTGGGGACTTCGAACACCGCGTAGCCGATGAAAAAGACGCCGGCACCGAACGCAAACGCCGCGTCGCTCAAACCGGTATCGGCCTGCAGCACGCTTTTCGCGAAGCCGACGTTCGCCCGGTCTATAAAAGCCAGCACGTACATCAGCACGAGAAAAGGCAGCAGTCTCGTGCGCGCCTTCGTGATGGCGCGATCCAGCGCCACGCTGCTTGTCGCGTTCATTGAGTCGTCTCCTGAGTCTTTTTATTTGCAGAGCCGGGCAGTATTGCCGCGGTGCGTTCGATCCTGCTGCAGTACCGGTAGTGTGCGAAACTACGCGATAACTGACTAGTGAATTAATCGAATCAGCCCATATCCTGGAGTTATCGCTCGCATGATTGCGCCCGCTTCGACCATCCGCAAACGCCTGCGTCTGCGCCATCTGCAGTTGATGGTGGCGCTATCGGAGACCGAGTCGCTCAGACGTGCCGCTGACGAGCTTGCGATAACCCAGCCCGCCGCCACCAAGGCGCTCAAGGAGCTGGAAGACACCATCGGGGTCTCGTTGTTCGTACGGCATGCGCGCGGCATGGAGCCGACCATCTTCGGTGAGGCGGTCATGCGCTACGCGCGGGTGGTGTTCGAAGACCTGGACGAGTTGCGCGACGAACTGGCAGCCATCGAGGCGGGCGATATCGGCAAGGTGCGGATTGGCGCCGTCATGGCGCCGGCCCCCGAACTGCTGACGCACGCCATCGTCGCGCTCAAGGCGGCGCATCCGCGCCTGCAGATTTCCGTGCAGATCGACACCAGCGATGTGCTCGTGCAGGCCTTGCAGCAAGACCAGTTGGACATCATGCTCGGGCGCATTCCGGACGGCTTTCCGGCGCTCGATCTGAGCTTTGAGACTTTGGGAGAAGAGGCGTTATCGATCGTTACGCGGCCAGGCCATCCGGTTGCGCGCGCAACGGTTCGCCCCAAGCTCGCCGAACTGGCGACCTATCCGTGGATCGTGCAACCCCATCCAAGCCCGATGCGGCAGATCATCGACCAGACCTTCCGCGAGTCGCGCGTCGCACCGCCCGTCAGCACGGTGGAGACCTCGTCGATCCTCACCACGCTTTCGCTGTTGCTCGACTCCGACATGCTGGCGGTGTTGCCCACCTCTGTTGCACATTACTACGTCGAGCTGGGGACGATGGCCGCGCTGGGCACGCCGCTGCGTGGCCGGCTGGCGCCTTATGGGCTGATTCTCAGGAAAAACCGCCGGATCCGGCCCGCTACGCAACTCGTGATAGACGCGATTCGCGCGGCGTGAGGCACGCTTGATCAACGGCCGAGACGCTCGTCGGCCAGAAGCTCACGAGCTATGGGAGGGCCTCAGCAAAATCGACGCGCAACTGTGCGACGCGCTGCAAGAAGGCGTGCGCGACTGGCATGAAGTGGCGGTGAAATTGCGCGGCGGCGAGTGAAGGAGCACGTCAAGGACGCAGCAGATCGAAGCCGCCCAGCACGACCACCCCGCTCAGCGCGATCAATGCGACCGAATGCTGGCCAAAATACAGAATGGCTGCGGCCGACCAGGTCGCGAGAGAAAAGGCTGCAATACGTTTCATGGTGACATCGGCGCACGGGCAAAATCCACATGCGACCCTCAAATGATTAGCTATGCAACTACTATAAGGCGCAAAAAATAAGTGTGCTCACGGCAGCGCCGCACGTACCTCGCGAATCGTCGACAGCACCTCCCCGAAACTCAACTCAGTCCGCGGGATCGCGAAACAGCTCGGCGCACAGGTTGCGGCCCGCATCGCTCAAGCGCGCGGTGCCGGTGCCTTCCTCGGTAAGCGTCGTCTCGGCAATGCCGCCATCGACCAGCGCGGTCAGGTGGCGCCGCAGCGCACTCATCGGCACGCCGGCCTGCTTCGAGAGTTTCGCCAGCGACCAGTCGCGCCCTGGCGTTTCCTGTTCCGCACGCCACAGTTGCATCAGTATCGCGACCAGCATCGGATCGACTTCGTCGTTCATCATTTTCTCCTCAGGCCATCTCTGCGACGAGACCGCCCAGTGTCCTGAGCGCCGCTTCGGTCTGCGCGGTCCAGGGATAGCTATAGTTCAGCCGGATAAAGTGGTGGAAATCGTTTCGCATCGAAAACATATAACCGGGCCCCACCGTGATGCCACGTGCGAGCGCCGCTTGATAGAGCCGCATCGAATCGACGCGCTCGGGCATCTGCACCCACAGCACGTAGCCGCCCTGCGGCGTAGAAATGCGCGTACCCGGCGGAAAGAAACGCGCCACCATCGCGCTCATCAGGCGAGCCTGATGCCGGTAGAACTTGCGCAAATGCCGCAAATGGCGGTCGTAGCCGTCCTGGCGCAGATAGTCGGCGACGGCCACCTGCGGCACTGAAGGCGTCGTCAGCGTGTTCAGGAATTTAAGCTTTTCGACCTGCGGACGGTACCGGCCCGGCATCGCCCAACCGATGCGGTACGACGCGGTCAGGCTCTTCGAAAACGACGCACAGTGCAAGACCAGCCCGTTGGTGTCGAAGTTCTTGAGCGTCGTCGGCCGCGCGTCACCGAAATAGAGTTCCTGATAGACGTCGTTTTCGATCACGGGAATATCGTGCGCCGTGAGCAGGTCGACAAGCTGCTTCTTCCTTTCGTCCGGCATCTGAAAGCCCATTGGATTCTGGAAGTTCGGCATGACCATGCACGCCGCAATTTTTTGCTCGCTGATGATCTGCGCCAGCACCTCAAGGTCAATCCCGTCGGTCGGATGCGTCGCGACGGCGATCGCGCGCATGCCCAGCCGCTCGATCGCGTGCAGCATCGCATAGTAAGTCGGCGACTCGACCACCACCGTGTCACCCGGCTTCGCCACCGCCTGCAAGCTCAGATTGATCGCCTCGGTCGCCCCAAGCGTGATGATGATTTCATCCGGGTCCACCGGCACACCATTTTCGGCGTAGCGCCGCGCGATCTGGCGGATCAGTTCCGGATTGCCGGGCGGCAGGTCGTCGATCAGGTTCCAGCTCGAGTGCCGCCGGGCGATCGCGTTCGCGTACTGGTTGATCCGGCGCCACGGGAACAGCGTGGGGTCGGGGTACGGCGAGCCGAGCGGCACCGCGTCGTGCGCGCGGATGCTGCGCAGCGTGGACAGGACGAGCCGGCTCACATCGACTTCCGAGGCGGGCGCGGGACTCTGCGCCGCCTGCTCGCGGCCGGTGTGGAGCGGGGCCATCAGTTCGCGCACGAAATAGCCCGATTGCGGCCGCGTTTCGATCAGCCCGCGACCTTCCAGCAGGGCGTACGCATGCAACACGGTCTTGATGCTGACGCCGTGCTGCTGGCTCGCCTGCCGCACCGAGGGAATCCGCTCGCCGGTCGCGAACACGCCGCGGCGGACGGCTTCGCCGATTTCATCGGCGAGTTTTTCGTAGAGCTTCAAAGGGTAGACAACAGTAAATGACCAGGAATGACCGCAGTCTATGCCAAATCTCAAAAAACTGTATCCCTTACCTTTCCAGTTTTCTGTGTCCCGCCATCTTTTCGGGACACAGTAACCTAGGGTTCATCAGCAAATCCGCCTATTCCGGCCAGCAAGGTCATGAAGAAACCCGAAGCGCGCATCGAACCCTACAATCACCCCGCCGCAGGCTGGGGGGCGCTCAAGTACGTCGCGATCAACCTCCTCAAGGAGAAGGTCACAGGCGGCAACTACAGGACACTGTTCAAGCAGAACCAGCCTGATGGCTTCGATTGTCCGGGTTGCGCCTGGCCGGATCGCGAACACGCGTCGACCTTCGAGTTCTGCGAGAACGGCGTAAAGGCCGTCGCTGCGGAGGCGACCAGCAAGCGCGTGACGCCGCAGTTCTTCGAAGAGCACACGATTGCGCAGCTGATGGAGCAGAGCGACTACGAGCTCGAGCAGCACGGCCGCCTGACCGACCCGATGGTCTACAACTCGACCCTCGACCGCTACGTGCCGATCGGTTGGGACGAAGCCTTCGGCCTGATCGCGCGTCACCTGAAAGCGCTCGACGATCCCGACCGCGCCGCCTTCTACACCTCCGGCCGCGCCAGCAACGAAGCTGCGTTCCTGTTCCAGCTGTTCGTGCGCATGTACGGCACCAACAACTTCCCCGACTGCTCGAACATGTGCCACGAGGCAACCAGCCGCGGCTTGCCGGGGACGGTGGGCGTCGGCAAGGGCACGGTCACGATGGACGATCTGGAACACGCCGACACGTTTCTGATCTTCGGTCAGAATCCGGCCACCAACCATCCGCGGATGCTGGGCGAACTGCGCGAGTGCGCCAAGCGCGGCGCGACCATCGTCTCGATCAACCCGCTCAAGGAACGCGGCCTCGAGCGCTTCGCCAGCCCGCAGCATCCGATTGAAATGCTGACCATGGGCAGCACCAAGATCAGCTCCGTGTTCATTCGCCCGACGGTGGGCGGCGACTTTGCGCTGCTCAAAGGCGTCGCCAAGCGCGTGATCGAACTAGACGACGCAGCACTCGCGAGCGGCGCCGAACGTGTGCTGGACGTGGGCTTCATCACCGAGCACACAGTGGGCTTCGACAGCTTCGCTGACGATCTGCGTGCCGAGAACTGGGACACCATCATCGCTGAATCGGGCGTGCCGATGGAGGACGTGCTCAAGCTCGCCGACATCTACGTCAAGGGCAAAGCGGTCATCTCCACGTGGGGCATGGGCCTCACGCAGCACAAGAATTCGGTGCCGACGATCCAGATCCTGTCGAACCTGATGATGATGCGCGGCATGATCGGCAAACGCGGGGCGGGTCTATGCCCGGTGCGCGGCCACTCGAACGTGCAGGGCGACCGCACCGTGGGCATCGAAGAGCGTCCGACCCAGCAGTTCCTCGACCGTCTCGGCAAGGTGTATGACTTCGAGCCGCCGCGCGAACACGGCCTCGACGTCGTGAACTCGATTCAGGCCATGCTCGACGGCAAGGTGAAGGTGTTTATCGGCCTGGGCGGCAATTTCTCGATTGCAACGCCGGACACGCCGCGTACATGGGAAGCCATGCGTTCGTGCGACCTGACCGTGCACATCACGACCAAGCTGAACCGCAGCCATCTCATCCATGGTCGCGACGCGCTGATCCTGCCGACGCTCGGCCGCACTGAGATCGACATCCAGAACGGCGTGCCGCAAGGCGTGAGCGTCGAAGATTCGTTTAGCATGGTGCACATGTCGTACGGCATGAACAAGCCGGCTTCGCCGAATCTGCTGTCTGAAATCGCGATCGTGGCACGCATGGCAGAGGCGACACTCGGTAGCGCCAAGGTCGATTGGCGCGCCCATACGAACGACTACGCGTTGATCCGCGACGGCATCGAAAAGGTGTTCGACGGCTTCGAGAACTACAACGAGCGCCTCAAGCATCCAGGCGGCTTCCATCTGGGCGTCGCTTCACGTGACCGGGTCTGGAATACACCGAGCGAGAAAGCGCAATTCCTCGTGCACGCGATTTCAGTCGACTCGCCGATTCACCGCGCCCGCAGCCGGCATGGCGAGCGCCTGATGACGCTGATGACGACCCGCTCGCACGACCAGTACAACACCACCATCTACGGGCTCGACGACCGCTATCGCGGCGTGTTCGGTCAACGCCGCGTGCTGTTTGCCAACAAGGCGGACATCGACATGCTCGGCTTTGAAGTGGGCCAGCGCGTGGACATTACGAGCGTGTGGGACGACGGCGTCGAGCGGCGGGCGGATAGCTTCCTGCTGGTCGAGTACGACATTCCGCGCGGCTGCCTTGGCGCGTACTACCCGGAGACGAATCCGCTGGTGCCGCTTTCGTCGGTCGCAGACGGAGCCGGCACGCCGACTTCGAAGTCGATTCCCGTGCTGCTCACGGCATCGGTGGCAGAGGCAATCGCCGCCTGAAGCGCACGCGGCTTGACCGCGGGCTGAATGCGCAAAGGCCGTTCCGACGCCAGTCGGAACGGCCTTTTCTTTTCACTTCACGCTTGCGAAGCATTGTTACGACATTTGATACAAAGCGCGCCTGGTGACGGCCGCGCGCCGCACAGCTAGACCAGCAGTTTCACCAACAAGGAGGCGATCAGGCCGGCCATGCCGACAATGGTGAGCGTCTGGACGATAGTCAGCGATTTACGCGGGGCGGAGACAGAAGCGTTGGTAGAAGAGGTCACGAATATTTCAGGTTTCAATTCAAGGAATGGCGTACGCCGCGCGCCGCACGACTCGAGCCGTACGATTTGCGAAGGCATGATTGTACGGCGAAGTTTTTGGAGATACGCATTTTGCGCGTCAATCCTTGACAGGGAAGTACCAGAGGTTGCGGTCGCTGTAGCCAAACTGCGAGATGATCGCGCCGAGCGTGCCGTCTGCGCGGATTTCATCGAGCGCGCGGGACACGGCGCTATTCAGATCGACATCGCTCTTACGCAGCGCATAACGTGCGTAGCCGTATTCCTGCGGCAGCGGCTGGTAGTCCGTCACCATCTGCATGGCAGCGGTGGGATGCTGCTTCAGGAACGCCGAGATCTTGATGTCGTCTTCCATCGCCACATCGAGGCGTCCCGCTAACAGATCGGCGAATTCAGCCTCGTTGCTCGTATAGAGCTTCAGTTCCTTCAGGTCTTTGCGCTGGCTCAGCAACTGGTGATTGATGCTGCCACGCAGCGTTCCCACGGTATGCCCGGCAAAATCGGCCCAAGCGTGAATCTTCGAAGGATTACCGTGTTGCACCGCGATTCCCGAACCGTACCAGTAGGCCGGACTGGTGAATGCCACGACCCGCAAGCGCGTTTCAGTCTCATGCAGGTTGTCCACGATTACGTCCGCGCGACCGGACAGCAACGTGGGAATCATCGCGTCGAAGGGCACGATATTCCAGCTCACCTTCGTGATACCGAGCCGTTTGGCGACCTCGCGAAAGATCCGCACGTCAGCGCCATCGAAACTGTTGGTCCTGTTGTCCTGAAACGTCGAAGGCGGGTCGGCGGCAATCACGACGGTGATGCCGTTTTCG
>JBEKNG010000281.1:0-7260 GCA_049523075.1 Paraburkholderia sp. | reverse complement strand
AAGGCCCTCGCCACACAATGGCGAGGGCCTCGTCGCATCTGGCCGGAAGTCGTGCGCCGCGCCTAGAAGAAGTTGCTGCGGCGGTCCGGATCGTGCAGCGGATCAGGTGATTTCTGGGTGGTTCGCAGCAGGCCCTGATCGTCGAAATAGAAGCTGTACATCATGTACCAGACGTTATCTTCCAGGTAGCGATAGGTCCAGACCTCGCGCTTCATCAGCGGGTAGTAGGAGGTCTCGACCGGACGGCCGAAATTGACCAGCACATCGCTCTTGGTCCACGTGCCGATTTGAGCCTTGTAGAACTCGTTGGGCTGCAGCACCTGGCGCACGTTGACGATCTTCCCGGAGCCGTCGATGTCGGCCGCGGTGGTGGTTTCGCCCATTGGCTGGGTGGGCCACATCAGACGTTTGCCGCCATTGGGCAGATCGTAGACTTCGCGCGGCGTGCCGAGCTTCGCGACGATCGTGGACTCATCCTCGCCCTGCTGGAACTGCTGCCACGGCTGTGCGCAGCCCGCGAGCAGCAGCGCGCCGAGGCCGGCGAGCGCGGCACGCCGCAGATTCCCGCGCCGCCGTGCCGATGCAACGGTCGAGGCGAATGCAGTTGTGAGGCGGGTAAGCATGACTTCCTCCGATGGCATTTGAGGATGGTTTTTATCATCGAAACACAATATTTTGACACGCCGGGCGGCAAAAAATTGTGCAACCACGATTACTTAACGCCGCAGTCGGCTTGCTTATTCCACACCGGCCGCCCTATGATCCGCGCTTCGGACGATTCGGAGGAGCTGCGCATGGCGGCGAAGTGGGGGCGCGTCGTGGCAGCGGCGCTGGCAGCGGTTGTGATGATGACCGCTTATGCAGCGGGCGAGACTGGCGCACCGTTGTCCAGCGCGGCGCCGGGCGGCAAACCGATTCAGCTCGCGCTGATCGAAGGCATCTCGGGCCCGTTCGCCGACGCCGGGGCGGCGGTGGAGCGCAATCTGCGCTTCGGCGTCGAACAGGTAAATGCACACGGTGGCGTGAAGCTGGCAGATGGCGCGCATCCGCTCGAGCTTGTCGTGCTGGATAGCAAGGGCAGCCCCGAGGAGGCGCTGCTGCAACTGCGCGCGGCGGAGGACCGGCATATCGGCTACATCCTGCAGGGCAATAGCTCAGCCGTGGCGGCGGCGCTGATCGGCGCGATCGAAAAACAGAATAGCCGCGAGCCCGACAACCGCGAGCTGTTCCTCAACTATTCTGCCGGCGATCCCGCGCTGACCGACGCCGCCTGCAGTTTCTGGCACTTCCGCTTCGACGCGCATGCCGGCATGCGCATGGACGCACTGGCTGACGTGATCCAGCACGACTCGTCGGTCAAGAAGGTCTACCTGCTGAACCAGGACTACAGCTTCGGTCACGATGTCAGCGCCTTGGCGCGCTCGGCGCTGGCGGCCAAGCGTCCGGACATCGCGATCGTCGGCGACGAGTTTCACCCGATTGGCCGCGTGAAGGATTTCGCGCCCTACGTCGCGAAGATCCGCGCGAGCGGGGCGGATGCGGTCGTGACGGGCAACTGGGGCAATGACCTGACGCTGTTGGTCAAGGCCGCACGCGAGCAAGGCCTCGACACCAGGTTTTACACGTTCTACGGCAACAGCCTCGGCGCGCCAGCCGCGCTCGGCGACGCGGGTGTCAAGCGGGTGATTGCGGTGGCGGACTGGCACCCGAATGCGGGCGGCGCTGCCTCGGACGCCTGGTACAAGGCGTTCCGCGCCCGCTACCCGGCCGCTCAGGATGACTACCCGGTACTGCGCATGGAACTGATGATCGAAATGCTCACCGCGGCCATGAGCAAGGCCGGCAGTGCCGAGCCGGAGTTGGTCGCGAAGGCGCTCGAGGGGATGAAGTTCGACAACGGCTTCCATCCGTCATGGATGCGTGCCGAAGACCATCAAATGATCCAGCCCCTTTATGTGATGGAGATGGACAAAGCCGGCACGCCGGGGGTGCGGTTTGATAATGAGGGTTCGGGTTATGGCTTCCGCACGGTGCTGGCGCTGCCGCCCGAGCATACCGTCCTGCCGACGACCTGCCGGATGACGCGGCCCTGACGCGTTTTGAAGAGGCGGGGCGCTACCCGGCAAGCCCAAGGCGCTCACAGCAATCGGTCTCGTGCCGCCCGCGAAGCCAGTCCGGATGCCGGCCATAACAGCCGGGTTCGCGAGCTCTGCAGGCTGTGCTACAATACGCGCCTCGTTGTAACCCACGGCACGGCCTTTCTTCCGTGACCGCCTGTCTAGTTTTAAGGAAATCGATATGTCCGCAGTTGAAACAAGCAAGAAGTCCGAAGTCGTTGCGCAATTTGCACGCGCTGCTAACGACACTGGCTCCCCCGAAGTTCAGGTCGCTCTGCTGACGACCCGTATCAACGAACTGACCGTTCACTTCAAGGCCCACACGAAGGATCACCACAGCCGCCGCGGTCTGCTGCGCATGGTGAGCCGTCGTCGTAAGCTGCTCGACTACCTGAAGGGTAAGGACGCGGACCGTTACCGCGCACTGATCGAGAAGCTGGGTCTGCGTAAGTAATTGGGCGCGCACTAAGGCGCTCTCAGCAAGATGCCTGTGTCAGTTTCACTGATACAGGCATTTTGTTTTTGAACGGTGCGCTTCATGTGAGGTGCGCCGATAGTTGTCCGCGGTAGCGTGACGGTTCATGCAGCGGGCAACACCCAACACAGCCGGGCTTCAGGGCAGAGCTTTGTGTCATTCCAGCGGTTCGCGCATCGGCGTGGTTCTCTGGAATGGCATAACACTCCTCTTCCCATGTGGCACCGGTCCTGGCGTTGCCGCGCCGCTTCTGGTCCGCGCGGCATAACGATGGAGTGAAAAAATGACTATGTTCAATAAAATCGTCAAAGAATTTAAGTGGGGCCAACATAACGTTCGCCTCGAAACGGGCGAAGTCGCCCGCCAGGCAGGCGGTGCTGTGATTGTCGACGTCGAAGATACCGTTGTGCTGGCTACTGTGGTCGGCGCCAAGACCGCCAAGCCGGGCCAGGATTTCTTCCCGCTGACTGTCGACTACCTCGAAAAGACCTACGCTGCCGGCAAGATCCCCGGTGGTTTCTTCCGCCGCGAAGGCCGTCCGTCGGAAGGCGAAACGCTGATCTCGCGCCTGATCGACCGTCCGCTGCGCCCGCTGTTCCCGGAAGGCTTCTACAACGAAGTGCAGGTCGTGATCCACGTCCTGTCGCTGAACCCAGAAATCCCCGCTGACATCCCCGCGCTGATCGGCGCGTCGGCGGCGCTCGCTGTGTCCGGCCTGCCGTTCAACGGCCCGGTCGGCGCGGCACGCGTGGCCTACATCAACAACGAATACGTGTTGAACCCGACGCGTCCGCAAATGAAGGAATCGGCGCTCGACCTGATCGTCGCCGGTACGGAACGCGCGGTGCTGATGGTGGAATCGGAAGCGCAACAACTGAGCGAAGAAGTGATGCTCGGCGCAGTGGTGTTCGGTCACGAACAAATGCAGATCGCGATCGACACGATCCATGAGCTGGTCCGTGAAGGCGGCAAGCCGGAATGGGACTGGAAGCCGGCCGCGAAGAACGAGCCGCTGATCGCCCGCGTGACGGAACTGGCGCAAGCCGACCTGCTCGCTGCGTACCAGATCCGCGACAAGCAGGCGCGTTCGACCAAGCTGAAGGAAGTCTACGCAGCGACGTCGGCCAGGCTGGAAGAAGAAGCAGCGGCAACCGGCACGGTTGCAGCAGATAAGGCTAGCGTCGGTAACGTGCTGTTCGATATCGAAGCGAAGATCGTCCGTACGCAGATCCTCGACGGCGAACCGCGTATCGACGGCCGTGACACGCGTACCGTGCGTCCGATCGAAATCCGCACCGGCGTGCTGCCGCGTACCCACGGCTCGGCACTGTTCACGCGCGGTGAAACGCAGGCACTGGTGGTCGCAACGCTCGGCACCAAGGGCGACGAGCAGAACATCGACGCGCTCGAAGGCGAGTACCGCGAGCGCTTCATGCTCCACTACAACATGCCTCCGTTCGCGACCGGCGAAACGGGCCGCGTCGGTTCGCCGAAGCGCCGTGAAATCGGTCACGGCCGTCTGGCGAAGCGCGCGTTGGCTGCCTGCCTGCCGAGCGCCGACGAGTTCGGCTACTCGATCCGCGTCGTGTCGGAAATCACCGAATCGAACGGTTCGTCGTCGATGGCTTCGGTGTGCGGCGGCTGTCTCGCACTGATGGACGCCGGTGTTCCGATGAAGGCGCACGTCGCCGGCATCGCAATGGGCCTGATCCTCGAAGGCAACAAGTTTGCGGTCCTGACCGACATCCTCGGCGACGAAGATCACCTCGGCGACATGGACTTCAAGGTAGCGGGCACCGAGAACGGCGTGACCGCGCTGCAGATGGACATCAAGATCCAGGGTATCACCAAGGAAATCATGCAGGTCGCCCTCGCGCAAGCGAAGGAAGGCCGTATCCACATCCTCGGCAAGATGACGTCGGCCGTGTCCGGCGCGAACACGCAACTGTCGGAGTTCGCACCGCGCATGATCACCATCAAGATCAACCCGGAAAAGATCCGCGACGTGATCGGCAAGGGTGGTTCGGTAATCCGCGCACTGACCGAAGAAACCGGCACCACCATCGATATTTCGGACGACGGCATCGTCACCATCGCCAGCACCAGCAGCGAAGGCATGGCCGAAGCGAAGAAGCGTATCGAGAACATCACGCTGGAAGTCGAAGTGGGCCAGGTCTACGAAGGCACCGTGCTCAAGCTGCTCGATTTCGGCGCGATCGTGAACATCCTGCCGGGCAAGGACGGACTGCTGCACATTTCCGAAATCGCCAACGAGCGCATCAAGGACATCAACGACTACCTGAAGGATGGCCAGCAAGTGAAGGTCAAGGTCATCCAGACGGACGAGAAGGGCCGCGTGCGTTTGTCGGCGAAGGCGTTGCTGAACGACGCTGCGTCGGGCGCACCGCAAAGCGAACCGACTCCGCAGTAATGCGGTAAGGTAGGAAACGGCCGGCAGCGTAAATGCGTGCCGGCCGTTTTTCATGCAGGGTGGATCGCATTGCAAACTGGGCTAAGGTCGGGTTTGCAGTCCAATCCAAACCTTGGAGGTGACGCAGATGAAAGCGATCGAAATTACCGAATTCGGTGCGCCGGACGTTTTGAAGCTCGCGGAGCGGCCCACGCCGAAGCCGAAAGCGGGCGAAGTGCTGATCAAGGTGGCGGCCTCGGGCGTGAATCGCCCGGACGTGTTCCAGCGCAAGGGCGGCTATGCACCGCCGCCGGGGGCGTCGGACCTGCCGGGGCTGGAAGTGGCCGGTGAAATCGTTGGCGGGACGCTCGACGAGAAGCACAACCCGTTCGGACTGAAAATCGGCGATCGTGTCTGCGCGTTGCTGGCGGGCGGCGGTTACGCGGAGTATGCGGCCGCGCCGCTCGCCCAATGTCTGCCGGTACCGAAGGGACTGTCGGATATTGAGGCGGCTTCGTTGCCGGAAACCTTCTTCACCGTCTGGAGCAATGTGTTCGAGCGCGCGCATCTGGGCGCGGGCGAAGGCGGCCCGAATGAAACCTTGCTGGTGCAGGGCGGTTCGAGCGGCATTGGCGTGACGGCGATCCAGATCGCCCATGCGCTAGGTTTTCGCGTTTTCGCCACGGCGGGCTCGGACGACAAGTGCCGCGCCTGCGAGGAACTCGGCGCCGAGCGTGGGATCAACTATAAAACCGAGGATTTCGTCGAAGTCCTCAAATCGCTGACGAACGATCGCGGTGTTGACGTGATTCTCGACATGGTCGCGGGCAGCTACGTGCCGCGCGAGTTGACTGCGCTGGCCGATGGCGGCCGGATCGTGCTGATCGCGACGTTGGGCGGCGCGAAGGCGGAGTTGAGCCTGCACGAGATCCTGCGCCGTCGTCTGACAATAACCGGTTCGACACTGCGGCCGCGGCCAGTCGAATTCAAGGCGAAGATCGCGGCGCAGCTGAAGGCCAGGGTGTGGCCGCATCTCGAGGACGGCCGGATCAAGCCGGTGATCTACGAGGTGTTCCCGGCCGCGCAAGCCGCCGAAGCGCACGCGTTGATGGAAAGCAGCACGCATGTCGGCAAGATCATGCTGGATTGGGCCGGCGCATAAGTGGCTGGTGAGCGGTGGCTGAAGTGGGCAGGGTCTGTAGGTGTGGAAGCCGCAAGCGGTTGCACGTGCGGACCAGGGGCAGATTGACCAAGCCGGCTTGACACACGCCGCTTGACACGGTCAGTTTGACCCGATCCGCCTGTGCACAGTAAAATTGCGTGTTTTGCGTACGCCGCATGATTCTGAGAGGCGGGCAGTCAGGTGCACATTAGGCGCAAACCGGGTCCGCCGCCACTGCAAGACAAAACGGCGAAACAAGACGATGTCGAAACAACGAGCGAAGCTGGTAGTCGGTAACTGGAAGATGCACGGGAGACTCGCTGGGAACGCGGTTCTCCTCCGGGCGGTCGCGCGGGGTGCCGATGCACTGCCGGACAACGTGCGGGTCGGCGTCTGTGTGCCGTCTCCGTATCTCGCGCAGGCCCAGGCGTTACTGGAAGGCAGTCGCGTCGCGTGGGGCGTGCAGGACGTGTCGGCCTACACCGAGGGCGCCTACACCGGCGAAGTGGCCGCGCCAATGGTAGTGGACTTCGGTTCGTCGCTGGCGATCGTCGGGCATTCGGAGCGTCGGGCTTATCACCGCGAAAGCGCGGAACTGGTGGCGGTCAAGACGCAGCGTGTGCTCGAAGCGGGTTTGACGCCAATCGTCTGTGTTGGCGAAACGCTCGAAGAGCGGGACGCGGGCAAGATGGAGCAGGTGGTCGGTCTGCAACTGGATGAAGTGCTGGCGAAGTTGTCATCCGAAGAGGTGGCGCGCCTTGTCGTCGCGTACGAGCCTGTTTGGGCGATCGGCACTGGCAAGAGCGCCACGTCACAACAGGCGCAGGATGTTCATGCGTTCCTGCGTGCGCGCCTCGTCGCGAAGGGTGCGCCTGACGTGGCACTTTTGTATGGCGGTAGCGTGAAGCCGGAGAATGCGGAAGAGTTGTTCCGTCAGCCGGATATCGACGGTGGCCTGATTGGCGGTGCATCGTTGAAGGACCAGGATTTCCTGGCAATCTGCAAGGCAGCTGGCGCGGTGAGCGTCACGCAGTAAGCAGGCTGTCCGGCGAGCAAGACCCATTGCGTGCGGTGCGCCTTGTGCCGCGCGATTAAA
>JBEKNG010000280.1:0-7270 GCA_049523075.1 Paraburkholderia sp. | reverse complement strand
AGGGGATACGTTCTCCTCATTGCGTATCGGCGTGGGCGGCGTGGCGGATGTGCCGCTGGTACTGGACGACCTGGCTGCCGGGTTCCTCGGCGAAACGGCCGATGCGCGGACCGTCGGCAGAATTGCTGAAACAGTCGCTGGCGCCATCGGCTCGCACGATCAGGCGGAAATCAGCGCCGTCTATCGCGGCGATGTGGTCAAGGTACTCATGACACGCGCATTGCAGCGGGTAACGGCCGGCATCGCTGGCATTACACAACACGGTTGAGTCACCCATGGCAAAGACACTCATTTACCTCGATGTGAACGGTGTACGCCATGAAGTGCATTGCGAGCCTCGCAAGCTATTGTCGGACGTACTACGCGAAGATTGCCGGTTGACGGGCACGCATGTCGGTTGCGAACACGGCGTCTGTGGCGCATGCACGGTGTTGATCAATGACCGCCCTGCGCGCGCCTGTCTTGCCTACGCGGTGCAGATGGACGAAGCGCGGATCACGACCATCGAGGCCATCGCGCAAGATGGTCGTCTTTCTCCGCTGCAGCAGGCATTGCATGAGTGTCACGGTTTGCAGTGCGGCTTTTGCACGCCGGGCATCGTGATGACATTCGAAGCGTATCTGCGCGAGAATCCGTCGCCATCCGAGGCGGAGGTGCGTGAGGCGCTGTCCGGCAACCTGTGCCGCTGTACGGGCTATCAGAACATCGTGCGGGCGATTCTGCTCGCGGCAGAACGGCTGCGCGCGGAGACGACCGATGTCTGAGTCAACCTTTCGTTACCTCAACAAGGCGGTGCCTCGCCCGGAAGACTATCGCCTGCTGACAGGCTATGGCCGTTATCTCGACGACATTGAAATAGCCGGCGCCCTGCATGTGTGCTTCGTTCGCTCGCCTCATGCGCACGCGCGAATCGTCTCGATCGATACGCAAGGCGCGGCGCAGATGCCAGGCGTCGTCGCGGTTGTCACCGGGCGCGAGCTGGCCCAGTGGACGCAGCCGATGCGTGTCGCGCCGCCCGTCGAGGGCCTGTTGCCAGTCGAATTCGCGACGCTGCCCGTCGACGTGGCGCGCTTTCAGGGCGATCCGGTTGCTTGTGTGGTGGCGACGGACCGGTATCTCGCTGAAGACGCCGCCGAGCAGGTGATGGTCGAGTTCGAGCCATTGCCCGCAGTGACCGATATGTGGCACGCATTGGACCCGAATGCCGTGCAGGTCGACCCGGCTGTGCCCGGCAACCTCGTTTCGCACCAGACGTATTCGCATGGCGATCCGGAGAGTGTGAACAGGCGCGCTTTCCGGGTTGTGGAAGCGACATTTCAACAGCAGCGGCAGACCCACGTGCCGATCGAAACGCGCGGCTGCGCCGCTGTATGGGACGCCGGGCGCGAGCACCTGACGTTCCATATCGGTACGCAGGTGCCGCATCCGTTGCGTACCCAACTGGCGCATCGGCTCAAACTCAGCGAATCGCAGGTGAGCGTGATTTCGCCTGACGTCGGTGGATCGTTCGGGCAGAAAATCGCCTTGTATCGCGAAGAGTTGACCGTCGCCGCGCTGGCTCGCCATTTGAAACGGCCGGTGCGCTGGCGCGAAGATCGACTCGAGAATCTGACGGCGGCCGCCAGTTCGCGAGAGGACTTTTGCCGGACCCGCGCCGCAGTCGATGAGCACGGCACGCTGCTCGCACTCGATCTCGAGTTGCGTGAGGATTTCGGCGCCTATTGTTTTTTTCCGGCGAACTACCTGGCGCGCGTCGTCGCGATGATCCTGAGCGGACCGTACCGGTTGCAGGACTACGCGTTCGACGTGAAGGTCGTGCTTAGCCATAAATGCGGCAATGCACCGATGCGTGCGCCGATGTCGATCACCAGTTGGGTGATGGACGGCACCATGGACGCCATTGCACGAGAACTGAGACTCGATCCTGTCGAGGTCCGCCGCCGCAACCTGCTGAGCCCGGAAGAACTGCCGTACCGTACCGCGACCGGCGAATTGCTCGCCGACATTACGCCGTCGCAGACCTTCGAGGCGGTGGTTGAGGCATTCGACTACCGCGCATTTCGCGAACGTCAGCAAGCGGCGCGGCAAGCCGGCCGCTATCTGGGGCTCGGCTTGTGCAATGTGGTCGAACCGACGACCTATGGCTCGCGTTTCTACAAGGCCGCTGGTATTCCCGGTTCGGGACACGAGGCAAGCTGGATCCGTATCGAACCGACCGGGGCCGTGAATGCATCGGTAGGTCTCGGGCCAAGTGGGCAGGGCTATGAAAGCGCCATGGCCAACGCGGTGGCTGAGGGCCTCGGCGTTCATCCGTCGAGCGTGCGCATTCATATGGGCCATACCGATATCGCCCCATACGGCATGGGAAGCCGCGGCGCACGCAGCGGTACGGCGGGCGGTGGCGCGCTGTACCTGTGCGCGCTTGACGCACGCCACAAGGTCCTCGCGATCGCCGCGGGTTGTCTTGAGTTGCCCGACGCGCAGTCGCTGCGTCTGGTCGACGCGCGAATCGAGCGCTTTGGCGGCGATGAGTGGGTCGATACCGGATTGAGGCTCGTCGATGTAGCGAGGCGCGCCTACCTGGACCCCACCGCGCTGCCGCAAGGCCTCACGCCGGGCCTCGAGTTTCACCTGACATACGATCCCCCGCCGATGACCTATTCGAATTCGGCGCATGGATGCGAGGTTGAGGTGGACGTGTCTACGGGTGCAATCCGTATCGCGCGTTACGTGATCGCCGAAGACTGCGGCACGCTGCTTAATCCCACGGTCGTGGAAGGGCAGCAGCACGGCGCGGTGGCAATGGGGCTGTCCGGCGCGCTGTTCGAGCATATGCGTTACGACGAGACGGGACAGAACGTGACCGGCTCGCTCGCCGACTATCTGGTTGCCACATCGACTGAATTGCCCAACCTCGAGATCATCCCCATGCATACCCCTAGCCAGGCGACGGCTGCCGGCATCAAAGGGATGGCCGAAGGCGGGGTGATGGGGGCGCTCGGTGCGCTAACCAATGCGGTCAACGATGCGCTCGCGCCGTTCGGTGTGGTCGCCGACCGTCATCCCTTGACTCCCATGCTGTTGCGCGATCTGCTGCGCGACAGACTCTAACCGACCAGACCATCATGACTCAATCTTCGACCAAACCAGCGATTGGCTTTATCGGCCTCGGCATCATGGGCGGATCCATGGCTTCGCGGCTCGCGTCAGCTGGCTATCCGCTGCACGTCTATAACCGCACGCGTGCCAAGGCTGAGCCGCTCATCGAGGCCGGCGCGCACTGGCACGCGACCCCGCAAGCCCTTGCTGCGGTGTCGGACGTCATCTTTACGATCGTCGGTACTCCGGATGACGTCCGCGCACTGTACCTGGGCGACGACGGCTTGATCAACCATGCGCGCAGCGACGCCGTGCTCGTCGACATGACGACTTCGAGTCCGCAACTGGCCGTGGAACTGGCCGCCCACGCCAAGGCGCGCGGCGTGCACGTGCTCGACGCCCCGGTTTCGGGCGGCGATATCGGCGCGCGCGAAGGACGTCTGTCGATCATGGTCGGCGGCTCGAGCGAGGCGCTTGCGCGCGTCGAGCCGATGCTGCGCTGCCTCGGCACCACCATCGCTCTGCAAGGCGGGCCGGGCGCCGGTCAGCACGCGAAGCTGTGCAATCAGATCGTCATTGCGTCGACCATGATGGGCGTTTGCGAAGGACTTGCCTACGCGCAGAGCGCGGGTCTCGACGCCCACACGGTGCTGAGCACGATTGGCGGCGGCGCGGCCGGTGGCTTCCAGTTAAACAACCTGGGCCCGCGCATTGCCAATGGTGACTTCGCGCCCGGCTTCTTCATCGAGCATTTCATCAAGGACATGCGGATAGCGTACGAAGAGGCCGGTCATATGGGCCGTGAATTGCCGGGCCTTGAACTGGTGCGCGGGCTGTATCAGAAGCTGAGCGAGCAGGGCTATGCGCGCAACGGCACCCAGGCGCTGTTCAAGCTATACGAGAGTTGAGGCGCAGCGATGAAGCTCACTGATCAATGCATCCTGCCAGCGTCACCGGAAGCGGTATGGCGCGCCTTGAACGACCCTGCCGTGCTGCAGGCGTGTATGCCCGGTTGCAAGTCGCTGGAGAGGCTCGACGACCGGCATTTCGAATCGACTGTGCAGATTCGCGTAGGCCCTGTGGCCGCTACGTTTAAAAGCAACGTCGAATTGTCGGATCTCGATCCGCCCAGGGCTTATACGATCGCGGGCAGAGGCAATGCGGGCGCGGTGGGCTTTGCGAAAGTCACTGCCCGCGTCAAGCTTGAACCACAAGGCGATGCGACCGCGTTGGTGTACGACGCCGAGGTCGAGATTGGCGGGAAGCTGATGAGCGTGGGGTCCCGCCTGATCCAGTCCGCCGCGGGCAAGAATCTCGATGCGTTCTTCGGCGCGCTAAAGGCGTACATCGAACAAAACGCGGCTAGCTACGCGTCTCCAGCCACCGCAGACTGAAAGAGGGAAAATCATGTTGGTAGAAATGCGCACGTATCAGGTTACGGCGGGAAAAGCCGCTGAGTTCCTGGAAATTTACGAGCGTGAAGGGCTCGAGATCATCACTCAGTACGCGCGGCTCAAAGGTTGCTGGACAAAAGACTCAGGCACTCTGAACTCCATCGTGTTCTGCTGGGGCTACGAGGATTACGCGCATCGCGCGGCGCAGCGCGCCAAACTCGCCGCCGATCCGCGCTGGCAGGCATTCACGCCACGCATCCTGCCTTATCTTGTCCATCAGGAATCGGTGTTCCTGACCCCGGCGCCGTTTTGTCCTGCGGACTGATGTAGTTTAGGCCGCGGAGGGGATAGGCGAGAGCCGGACGCGATGAAATTTTGTAGCCGCTCGACCTGCCGCTCCAGGTACCGCGCGGCGGTCTGCATTTTAGGTAAGCAACAATGATTGAAGCTGAATTGCTCGACAAGATGACGACGTGGCGCCGCGCCTTGCACGCGCACCCAGAGACCGCGTTCGAAGAGGTCTCTACGGCGCGGCTGGTGGCGTCGGTGCTGCGGGAGTATGGCTTTGAAGTCACCGAAGGCGTCGGCAAAACGGGTGTGGTGGGGACACTGCGGCGCGGTAGCGGTCCGGCGCTTGGATTGCGCGCGGACATGGATGCGCTACCCATGGTCGAGCACAACGCGTTCGAGCACCGCTCGCAGCATGCAGGCAAAATGCATGCGTGCGGACACGACGGCCACACTGCGATGCTGCTTGGCGCAGCTGCTTCGCTAAGCCGCGATGCCAATTGGCAGGGCACCGTGCACGTTATCTTCCAGCCTGCCGAGGAGGTGGCCGGTGGCGGCCGTGTGATGGTGGAGGACGGGCTGTTCGAGCGTTTCCCGTGCGACGCGGTGTTCGGTTTGCACAACTGGCCGGGCTTGCCGCTCGGCCACTTTGCGCTTAACCGTGGACCGATGATGGCCTCATTCGATACGTTCGAGATTCTCGTCGACGGCAAAGGTTCGCACGCGGCGATGCCGGAAGAGGGCATCGATGCGCTGGTCTGCGCGAGCTATATTGTGATTGCGCTGCAGACGATCGTAAGCCGGCGCGTGTCGCCGAAAGAGGCGAGTGTGGTGAGCGTGACGCAGATTCACGGTGGCGAAGCCTGGAACGTGTTGCCGGACCGCGCGGTGATCCGCGGTACCGTGCGCTGCTTCGCGGCCGAGGTTCAGGAGCGGATTCGCGCGTTGCTTGAGGAAATCGGCACGCTAACCCAGGCGCACGGCGCCAAAGCGAGCCTGACGTATCACTACGGCTATCCGGCGACGATCAATGCGCCTGCGGAAGCCGATATCGCACTGGATGCGGCGCGTGCGACGGTGGGGGAGGCGGCTGTCACGCTGGGATGCAAACCGTCGATGGCGTCGGAAGACTTTGCGTTCCTCGCACAGGCGAGGCCGGGTGCCTACGTCTGGATGGGCGTCGATGGCGCCACGCCGGGCGCCCCGCTGCATAACCCGCATTACGATTTCAATGATGAAGCGTTGGCCACGGGTGCCGCGTATTGGGTGAATGTCGTGAAGACATTCGGCACCGCGCGGCGTGGCTAGAGCAGGCCGCCCCGGGCGGGCTAACGTTGTATGAAGAACCAAGAGGGACTATTGATGACACACTTTGCTTTCACTTCCGGATCTGTCGCCGTTGTCACGGGTGGCGCTGCCGGCATCGGACTCGCCGCTGCGAAGCGCTTCGCGCAGCTCGGACTTCGCGTCTGCATTGCGGATGTGGGTGAGGTCCGCCTCAATCGCGCGGCACAGGAGATTGCCAGGCTGTCGCCGCGTGGAGCGAACGGTGTCATGGCCGTCGAGACGGACGTCAGCCGCGTCGAAGATCTGCGCGCCCTCGACGCGGCGGTTCAGGACCGCTTCGGCGGCGCGGACATCCTCATGAACAACGCCGGGATCCAGCCGGGTAGCACTATGTTCGGAGCGGATGCCAACTGGGAGCGAGTGCTCGAGGTCAACCTGTGGGGCGTCATCCGTGGCACCCAGGCCTTCGTGCCCGGCATGATCGCGCGTGGGCGCCCGGGTCTCGTCATTAACACCGGCTCGAAGCAGGGCATCACGACGCCGCCTGGCGACCCTGCGTATAACGTGTCCAAGGCGGGCCTGAAAGCGTTCACCGAGGCGCTGCAGCACGAATTGCGCAACACGCCTGGATGCCAGATCAGTGCGCACCTGCTGATCCCGGGTTTTGTGTTCACAGATCTCGCCGCTCAAGGTCGGACCGAGAAACCGGCCGCTGCGTGGACGCCGGAGCAGACCGTCGATTTCATGATGGACCGGCTGGATGCGAAGGACTTCTACATTCTCTGCCCCGACAACGATGTACCCCGGTCCCTCGACGAACGACGCATCCTTTGGGCTGCGGGAGACATTGTCGAGAATCGGCCGCCGCTTTCGCGCTGGCACCCGGATTACAAGCAGGCGTTCGAAGCGTATATCCAGAAGAATGACTGACCGGGCAATCTGCCAGAACGTAAGGGGTAAATGAGTGATGACGGCGGCTCCCATGTGGCGGCAGAGCGAAACCTATCCCGATCCCGCGGTGGAGGTCCTCGATCCGCGCTTTCTGAAATACCGCATTACCAATGCCGCGGTGGAACGCCTTGCGACGGGCATGCGTTTCGGAGAAGGCCCGGCGTGGTTCGGCGATGGCCGCTTCCTTCTATGGAGCGATATTCCGAACAACCGCATCATGCGGTGGGATGAAGAAAGCGCTGCGGTCTCGG